>JAADFY010000111.1:1013-17014 GCA_013152625.1 Alphaproteobacteria bacterium | reverse complement strand
TGGGCCCCGGCACCCCGGCGCCAGGCCGGGCCGCGACGCGACCGGCAGGCCGGGCAGAAAAACACCAATTCCCGACACGCAAAGGGTTCGCCGCACCCCCAAAGCAACGAGCCGGGCAAACCGGGGCACAAATCAAAAGGCAAAAGGCGGGCCGACGCGCCGCCGGGCAATAAAAAACCCGGTCGACCACGGCCAGCACAAACCCCGCGCCCACAGCGCACGGAAAAACCGTTGGACCCGGATTCGCCGTTTGCCGCCCTTGCCGCCCTGCGTGCGTCCCTTACACCGAAAAAATGACCGAGGGCGCTGTGCGGCTCGACAAATGGCTGTGGTATGCCCGGTGCGCGCGCACCCGGACCGCCGCCCAGCGATTGATCGGCTCCGGCCATGTGCGGATCAACGGGGAAAAAACGAAATCAAATGCGACATTGTTACACGTGGGGGATGTTTTGACCCTGACTTTGCCGCGAGGGCTGCGAATTTTGCGGCTCGAACTGTGCGGCACCCGGCGCGGATCGGCCGCAGAGGCGGGTTCCCTGTACACCGATCTGACACCGCAACTGGCCCCGGAACCGCCGCCGGACACCGCATTTGAACACGCCATCCGGCCCCGGGGCGCCGGACGCCCCACAAAACGCCAGCGCCGGGAAACCGAACATCTCAGGGGCAATTTATGAGCCCCCTGAAGCCCCGAAACAGGGGCGCTGAAACCGGTTTGCGCAATTGGCGAAATACCGGCCAATCCATACCCTTTGATACGCTTGCGGATGCCGGCAAAACCGGTTAGAGCGTGCCCTTCCGGTACAAAACCACAATGATCTCCGCAAGTATTTTCGCCCCAACAACCCGAGCCGACCCATGACCTTCATCGTCACGGACAACTGCATCCGCTGCAAGTATATGGACTGCGTGGAAGTGTGCCCGGTGGACTGTTTTTATGAAGGCGAGAACATGCTGGTTATTCATCCCGACGAATGTATCGATTGCGGGGTGTGCGAGCCGGAATGCCCAGCCGAAGCCATCAAGGCCGACACCGAGCCGGGTTTGGAGAAATGGCTTGAGCTGAACACCAAATTTGCCTCCCTCTGGCCCAACATCACAGAGAAGCGCGACGGCCCCGCCGACGGTGAAAAATTCGACGGCAAGGAGGGGAAATACGAAAAGTACTTCTCGCCCGAACCGGGTGAAGGGGACTGATTTGCAAGCTCTTAACCCGCATCGTTAACGATTTCCATTACCCTTTTTGATTTTTCGCACTTTGTGTGTTAGTGTTGGCTTATGTTCGCAGAAGCGATTTCCCCCCGATCGTGCCGAAAGGCGCGTTTTTTTTGATCCGCTAATCTCAGGCGCCGCTGGCGCACGTGACGTGACAGATGCCGACGACCCGAAATGGTGGCCGGCGCGGGGAAAAAACACTGCGAACCCAAGCGGGATTGAACCCGCGAGATGGACCAGTCAATGGCTGGGCCGTTGAGGCGTCAAGCAGGAGTACAAAGTTCATGGTTAGCAAAAAGCCGGTTCAACGGCAGGGCTTCAAAACGGGCGAATTCGTCGTTTATCCGGCCCACGGGGTTGGCCAGATCACCACAATCGAGGATCAGGAAATCGCCGGGCTGAGCCTGGAACTGTTCGTTATCAACTTCGAACAGGACAAGCTGACCCTGCGCGTGCCGGTGGCCAAGGTCAAAAGTGTGGGCATGCGTAAACTGGCAGGAGAAGATGTGCTGGCCAAATCGCTGAAAACGGTGACCGGCCGGGCCCGGGTCAAGCGGACCATGTGGAGCCGGCGAGCCCAGGAATATGAGGCCAAGATCAACTCCGGCGATCTGGTGATGATTTCCGAGGTGGTACGTGATCTGTACCGCTCCGAAGATCAGCCCGAACAATCTTATTCCGAGCGTCAGCTGTTCGAGGCGGCCATGGATCGCATGTCGCGGGAAATCGGGGTGGTCAACAAGATTACCATCACCGAGGCGGTCAAGCTGATCGAGAAAAATCTGGCCAAAAGCCCGCGCCGCACGGCCAAAACCGAACAAAGCAATGCCGCGGAAGCCGCCGCCTAAAGCGCTCTCAAAGAATTCAGACAGTTCGTTTCGCAAAAACCGGCACGCAGTTGTGTGCCGGTTTTTCTTGCCGGTTTTTTCCCGCTTTTACTGCGACTTTACCACTTTGTAGCGCTGGCCGGGTGCAATGGGATCGCCGGGCAGCAGGCCATTGAGGGCCAGAAACAGTTGTTCCGGCCGGTTTACGCCACGCATGCGGCTTGCCAGAGACCGGGGGGTGTCGCCCGACGAAGCGGTCACCACATCTATTGAAAAGCGCCGAATTCGGCTGATGTCCGCCCGGCGAGATTTCTGGAAACTTTCAAGGGTTGCGTGGAACCCTTTCCTGAATTCGGGGCTGTCTTTTTCTGCGGCAAAAATGAACCGGTATACCTGGTCGTCATAGCGGATGGCCCCAATGCGGAAGTACCAGTCATCGGTTTTGGCCTCGACCTGAGCGTTTTCAAGGCCGTTGGCGGTGCCTATGCGAATGGTCTGCGGCAGCAGGCCGTCAATCCATCCCGATCGCAAATAGTCGGCCAGGGCCATGTCCGGGGGAACCTCGGCGCCATCAAAACGCATGGCCGAGCCGTCGCTGGCCACCGCCACCACCGCAATATCGCCCTTGGTCAGCTTCTGCCCGGGGGGCACGGTGAACGTGAACTTGAGCCGGGGATGGACAAATCTCTGGCCAATGACCACGCCGTCATCGGGATTGTTGCCAAACATTATCCCGTCTATGGCGTCCAGATAGCGATCACGATCGGCGCCCGGCACCCCGGGCGGGCCAATGGCACGGGCCGCGCGAACCGCGGTTTCAATGCGGCGGGGAGTTGACGGGTGGGTGGCCAGAAAATCGCCATTGTCAAATCCGGTGGCCGCCTCACCTTCAACAAACTGGGAAAAACGGCCCATGATTGCCAGAAAACGGGCGGCGGCATGGGGGTCATAACCGGCCCGGGCGGCGATCTTGATCCCCTCCCTGTCGGCATCGAGTTCCTGGCCCTGGGAGAATGCGGCTAGGGAGCGTTTGGCTCTGGCCGAGGACTGGTCAACATCGAGATTGGCCCCAAGGATTCCGCCCAGTACCCGGTCCACGATGCGGCCCGTGCGGGCCCGGCTGGAGCGCGCCTGGGCATGACGCAAGGTGACATGGGCAATTTCGTGGGAAACCACGGCGGCCAGTTCGGAGGTATCATTGGCCAGGGTCAGGAGGCCCCGGGTTACATAGATATAGCCGCCGGGAAGGGCAAAGGCGTTGACTTCGGCGGTGTCCAGAATTGTCACCGTGAACGCCACATCGCCTTGATTGTCGGCGGCGAGCAACCGACCGGCCAAACGCGCCAGAGCGATTTCCGCGTCACGATCCTTGTAGACGCCGCCATAGGTGGCAATAATTTTGGGATGCTCTATCTGGCTGGCGCTTAAATCAGCGGGGGTGGCGCCGGCAGAGATCGATGTGACCCCGTCGCCGGTGCGGGTCACGCCATCCCCCGGACTGTCAAACAGTCCGGTGCACCCCGCCAGCGCGCCCGCCAGCACCAATGCCGTCAGCCCGGTACCAAGCCTTGCCAACATCAATTCCCCTGAAGTTTGCCGAGCAACTCAATCTGCTCGGGATGTGTGACCTCTATGCGCGGGCCGCCGTTCAACTCGATCCAGCCCCGGACACGTATCCGCTCGTTGTCCAGCGCCAGGGGATCAATGGCGGCCTTGCGAAACAATCTTAGCGCTGCGGGGTTAATGACAACAGTAAAATCGGTGGCCCGGGTGCGGCCAAAATTGAGATAAATGCGCCCGCGCACCTCATCGGCGCGCAAAACACGCCCCTCGACAAGCTCATAGCGCCCTTCAAGGGGGACAATACGATCAGGCTCAGCGGCGGCGCGAACGCGATAGAAAGGAGATGACCATATGCCGCGCCCGGCTCGGCGGGCTGATTGTTCGGCCGCATATAGTTCGCTTAAACACGTGCGGTTGTCGGGGAACGAATAAACCCGGGCCAGACCCGCCGCAAGCACATCAAGCTGCACCCAGTTGCCGTTTTCATCGAACAGGAGGCCAAGGGTGCGGCCATGGCGGTCAGTTCGTTCTCCGCCATAGCGCACTTCAATTTTTTGGCCCTCCAGGCGCTCAAGCAAAGTCTGGCGGGCCGTTTCGGCCAGGGGCCAATCCTCAAGCCCGGGTCGGTCCAGGGCCAGTTTGGGGGCCTGAATGCCAATGAGGCGAACGACTAGCCCGCTGTCGAGCATGATCGTATCGCCATCCACCACCGAGGTAACCACACCCTTTGGCCCTGAAACAAGCCCCTCACACGGCTGGGCGGCCATGGCAGATGGGGACAGGCCGGACCCGCCGGCCAAGCCCGCCAATAGTACCGCCGCCCGAAATTTCATTGCCGACGCCCCTTTGTGGCCAAAGCGCTGCGGGCGCCGCCAGGCGCCAACGTCTTCTCCAATGGGGCAACAATTTTGTCAATTTGTGACCAAAAGCGGAAGTCGCCCCCGAGCAAGGCGGACGGACCGGCACCGGCAGACACCAAAACCGCTTTGAACGGGGCCCGGTTTTGGTTAGAATCGGGTGCTGTGGTCCCGTAGCTCAGCCGGATAGAGCACCAGATTCCTAATCTGGGGGTCGCGCGTTCGAATCGCGCCGGGATCACCAGCCTTTATGTTCTGCAAAACCTGTCGCAGGTTTTTACTCCGGCAGGCGGGCCCGACAGCAAATCACGTTTGACGGGGCCTGGGCCGCGTCATAGATATTGCGGGTTCACGATGGGCGGAGCCATGGCAGCGGAGAGTGCATAATATGGGTGAGCTATTGCAGGATAAAGTGGTGTTGATCACCGGAGCCAGTTCGGGCATCGGGCGGGCACTGGCCCAAAGGCTGGCCGGGCACGGGGCAAAACTGGCCCTGACCGGACGGTCCAAAGAGCGGCTGGAGGCGGTGGCCGTCACGATTGGGAACGCTGAAACCGAAATCATACCCGCCGATCTGGCCCGGCCCGGCCAGGTGGAAAAGGTGATCGAACAGGCCACGGCCCGCTTTGGACCGGTGGACATATTGGCGGCCAACGCGGGGCTGTATATTCCCGGAGATGTGGCCGACGGCGACCCGGACGCCTGGGACGAGATGATCTCGTTAAACATCAATTCAGTGTTTCGGGCCGTACATCTGGTTTTGCCGGAAATGATCAAACGGCGGGCCGGCCATATCGTGATTACCTCATCGATTGCGGGGCATCAGTCGATCATCCATGAGCCGGTGTATTGCGCCACCAAACATGCGGTGCAGGCGTTTGCCCACGCTGTGCGGCGGCAGGTGACCCCCCACAATATCCGGGTGGGACTGATCGCGCCGGGGATCGTTTTGAACCCGTTGTGGGGCTATCACGATGAAAAGGAGATTGCGGAAAAGGTGGCAGCAAACGAGGGCATCCGGTCCGAGGATGTGGCCGATTCCATCGCCTTCATGCTGACCCGGCCCGAACATGTCACCATTCGCGATCTGGTCATCCTGCCCCAGGCCCAGGATATTTAGGAGATGGCCGGGCAAGATATGGATGGTGGGAAAACCAGGGGCTACGACTATGTGATCGTGGGCGCCGGGGCGGCGGGGTGCGTTTTGGCCAACCGCCTGTCCGAAGACCCTTCGGTCAAGGTGGCGCTGATCGAGAGCGGCCCGGACCGCAATTCAAAAAAGCCGCTGGTGAAAATGCCGCTGGCCATGGTGACCTTCATGGCCCCGGCCCTGGCCTTTCTGGGGGGGGCAAAATTCATGTCCTGGTTCGAGACCGAGCCGGAACCGGGGCTGCAGGGCCGCCAGATCGCCCTGCCCCGGGGCAAGGGCACCGGGGGCAGCACCAATGTAAACGGCCAGTGTTTCATCCGCGGCCAGCGCGAGGATTTCGACCAGTGGCGCGACATGGGCAACACGGGCTGGGGCTATGATGACCTGCTGCCCTATTTTCGCAAGCTGGAACGGTTTGACCTGGTGGCCGACCCGCAATCAGCGCGGCACATCAAGCTGAACGGTACGCCCATCGCCGAACAGATCGATAAAAACTATCATGGGGCCGACGGGCCGCTGGATGTGGTGCAACTGCGTTCGGTCAACCCGATGTGCGACGTTTATCTGGAGGCGGCGCAACTGGCCGGGCATTCACTGAACGCCGATTTTAACGGCGAGCAACAGGCCGGGGTGGGCTATTACACCTTTACCCAGCGCAACGGCGAACGGCTGACCGCCGAGGGCGCTTATCTCGATCCGGTGCGCAACCGATCCAACCTGACCGTTATTTCAAACAAACACGTCACCGGGATATCCATGGACGGCAAACGGGCGACCGGGGTGCGCTGGCGGGATGAGAAGGGGGGAACCGGGGAGACAAACGGCGCAGAAATCATTTTGAGCGCGGGGTCGTTCGCCTCGCCACACCTCTTGTTGCTGTCGGGCATTGGCAACGGGTACGAACTGGAGCGTTTTGGCATTGACGTGGTCCATGATCTGCCGGGGGTGGGGGAAAATTTGCAGGACCATCTCGATGTCACCCTGGAATACAAGGCCAAATCCACCGCCCCCTACGGTATTTCGTGGAAGGCTTTGCCGCGCAACGTTTTGCATGTTCTGGACTGGATTTTTCGCCGGCGGGGGGTGTTTGCCTCGACAACTGGCGAGGGGGGCGGGTTTTTATCGTCGGTGAAGGGGGTTACGCGCCCGGACTTTCAGCTTTTTTTCTGTGCCGCGGTGGCCAACACCCAAAACGCGGCGGGATTTACCGGGCACGGGTTTTTGATGCACGTTTGCCAGTTGCGCCCCGGCAGCATTGGCAAATTATCGCTTACAAGCGCCGATCCGTTTGAAAAACCGTCGATTATCTACAATTTTTTCCGCGGGCAAAGCACCATGGATGTCTTGCGCGAAGGCATTCGCATGGCGCGGAAAATTATCTCCCAGAAACCGTTTGAACCCCATCTGGAGCGGGAGGTCGACCCGGGCCCCGATGTGACCAGCGACGGGGCGATCGATGCATTCATACGGCAATCGGTGGGCACCCTGTTTCATCCGGTGGGTACCTGCGCCATGGGCACCGGCCCCAATGCCGTTGTCGACCCGGCCACGCTTCGGGTGCACGGGATTTCGGGGTTACGGGTAGTGGATGCCTCGATCATGCCCACCATCGTTTCGGCCAACACGGTGGCCGCCACCTATTGCATCGCGGAAAAGGGCGCCGATCTGATCAAGGCCCAAACCCCCGGCGGGGCATAAGGCCCCGGCAGGGCTTAAGCCGCCTACTTTTGCTCTTCAACCCGCCCGTACACATCGTCAAATCGGACAATATCGTCCTCGCCGAGATAATCGCCGCACTGGACCTCGATGAGTTCCAGATCGATATGGCCGGGATTTTCCAGCCGGTGGCGGGCGCCCTTTTGAATATAGGCGGACTGATTGACCGAAATGACCCGTTCCTCATCGCCATAGGTGATGCGGGCGGTGCCGGAAACCACCACCCAGTGCTCGGAGCGGTGATAGTGCATTTGCAGGGACAGCCGGCCACCGGGTTTGACCGTTATGCGCTTGATCTTGAACCCCCTGCCCTCCAGCAGCACGGTATAACTGCCCCAGGGGCGCCGGGCCGTGCGGTGGACCTTGTGGACATCGTGGCCGCTGGCACGCAACTGATCATACAGGGTTTTGACATCGCCAACCGCATTGGCATGAACAACCAGAAGCGCGTCGGGGGTATCGATGATAATAATATCGTCCAGCCCGACAACGCCGACCATGCGCGCCCCCGAGCGGACAAACACATTGCGCGAATTGACCAGAACCGCCTCACCGATCACCCGGTTACCGTTTTCATCCGCGGGTTCGAGGGCGGCCATGGCCGACCATGACCCCAGATCCGACCAACCGAAATCGCAGCGGATGGCCCCTATGGCGTCGCTTTTTTCCATGACGGCATAATCAAACGAAATGGCCGGGCACCGGGCAAACGCCCGGGCATCGAGAACCGTTCGGGTGATGGCATCGGCCTTGTGGGTGGCGGCGGCATCCAGGGCCTTGCCGGCGGCTTCGAGTATATCGGGGGCGTGTTCGGCAAAGGCGTGCAATGCGGTTCCGGCGGTCAGGCAGAACATGCCCGAGTTCCAGAAGTGACGACCGCCGGCGACAAATTCCCGTGCGGTCTCTGCATCCGGTTTTTCTACAAAGGCGACGGCGCCGTCTTCGGCAAGCTCAATGTATCCGAACTGGGTGCTGGGGGCATCGGGGGCGATGGCGAACACAACGATTTTGCCGGTAGCGGCGAGGGCGCCCGCCTCGATTACCCGCCCGATGAACTCTGACTCATCGCTGATGAGATGGTCGGCGGGCAAAACCAGTAAAACCGCATCCTTGCCCACCGTCTGCACCGCTTTTAGGGCGGCAACGGCAATGGCGGGGGCGGTGTTGCGGGGCGCCGGCTCAATGACCAGGTCAAGGGGCAGACTGGCCGCGTTTGAAATGTTGAACTCGTCGATAAGCTGGAAGCTGGCATCCTGATTGGTCACAACCATGAGCCGATCCGGTTTTAATGCGGCGGCCCGGTCCAAAGCATGACAAATCAGAGTGCGCCCGTCGGGCATGGGCAGGAACGGTTTGGGCCGCTCCTTGCGCGAGACCGGCCAGAGGCGCGCGCCCTCGCCGCCACAAAGAATGACCGGAATTATGGCCGGTGCGTTGTTTTTGGTCACCTGTTTCCCCCGGTGTTCGAGATGAACAAGCCCCGGCACTGCCGTTAACGCCGCCATCATGGCGCCAAGCAATTCACGCCCCCCGCCATTATGGTCGGTTTCCACATAACAACGCAATTCCGGGGCGTTACCCGACTGGCGGAAATGGACAATTTCATGGCCCGGCAAGGTCAGCCGGACGCCATCGGTCAGATCGATGTTCGCCGGATCGGCGAGCATGGGATCAAGGGCAAAACGGGTCTGGCGCTGATCGGCCAGTTTGCCAAGAAAGGCGCGGCCCCGCTGAGGCGAAACGCCACATATCCGGTCGGCGAGCACCCGCCTTGGGGGCAACCGGGCGGCCAGCCCGGCCACCGACAGGCCCTGGCGGACCGCATATTCCAGCACGGAAATGATCGGTAACAGCGCATCCCGGGTGGGCAGGGCAGGCAAAATGGCCCCTCGCCGCTCAAGATCACTGCCAAGCAAAAAACCGCCATTGGCTTCAAACCCGACCGCCGGGCCGCCCCCATCCGCCAGTTTTTCAAGGGCCATGATCACATGGGGCGACCCGATGGGGGTGCGGATGATCTGCTCAAACCAGCCGCTTAGCTCAAGGGCGGTGGTGGACGTAACGGGGGTGGCGATGCGGGTGATTTCGAGGGCGCGGGCGGTCAAAGCGCCTATGACATCGCCGCCAAGGGCCACACCGGCCCCGTCAATTATTACGGGCCGGTCGCCATCGCCGTCAGTGGAGACCACCGCATCAAGATTGTGGGTGGTGATCATGGCGGCGGCCTGTTCGGTCACCGCCTCATCAAGGGCCTCGGTATCGACGGCCAGGAACGTATCGGAGGCGCCATAGGGGAAAATTTCAGCGCCAAGGCGCTCCAAAGCCTTTACCAGAAGCGCGCCGCCGGCGGCGGAATGTAAATAGATGCCGAGCTTTAACCCGGCTAAAGCACCGGGGCCGAAAAAGTCCACATAGCGGGCCAGCCAGGGGGTCAGCACGTCCAGCGCCCTTTGTGGGCCGCGAACGGATGCCGGGCCGGGGGGGCCTTTTGCCATGCGCGCGACAATGGGCGCTTCATCGGCTTTGGCCAGTTCACCGTCGGGGCGGTAGAATTTGAGCCCGTTGCGATCGGCGGGCACATGGCTGCCGGTCACGATTATCGCCGGGATTTTCCGGGCCAGAGCGAAAGCGGCGATGGCCGGGGTGGGGGCAATGCCGGCCGACAGAACACCTATGCCCGTCGAGCGGGCTGCATCGGCGCAATATCGGGCAATGGCCGGGCTTGAGGGCCGCCGGTCCCAGCCGATGACAAGCTGATCGAAACGGTGGCCGTGCGCCCGCAAATGGTCGAGAAACGCGATGGTGGCCACGGCGACATCGTTTTGGGTGAATGCGCCCACCGGACCGCGCAGACCGCTGGTGCCAAACCGGATTTCATCATCGGCCATGGGGCTGGTGGTCCTTTAATCCCGCAAACGGACCGGATGCGGCGACGAAATGGCTGACATCAAGCAAGAGGGGCGACATAGATGACATCAAGCTAGAGGAATGCCGGCACCGCCTTTTTGGTCCTGATACATGCTCGAAAGCTGCTCATAGGTGGCGCCGATACGGGTTATCTGCTCATTCAGCGGATGGGCGGCGGCGGGATCAAGGGCATCAATTTCCGAGACAATAGCGTGGGCCCGCCAGAATTCGTTTTGTTTTTTATAGCCCCCCGGCGACAGACCGAATACTTCTTTGAGGATTTTCAGGTCGTGGGGAATGGCAAAACTGTCGCGGCTGTCCTCGTGGGAAAACAGATAGTAAAAATTATCGTATCCGGCCCAGGTGATGGCGCTCAAGCACAGGGAACAGGGCTCGTGGGTGGCCAGAAATATACAATCGGCGGCGTTGGGGATTTTCGACCGGTCGCGCTCGTAAAGCCTCTTGATGGCGTGCATTTCACCGTGCCACAACGGGTTTTCTATCTCATTGTTGGTCTCGGCAATGACCACGGAGAGATCGGACTTGAGCAATATGGCGGCGCCGAAAATCTTGTTGCCTCTGGCAACCTCACGTTCGGTCAGGGGTGCGATGTCATTTTCAATGACATCGAGCAGCCTCGATAAAAGACGGGATGTTTCAGACATTGGGGTGTGCCTTTATTGCGGTGACAGGAATGTTGTGTTCGGGCGCTGCGCGGGGGGTGTCAACCAATGCCCGGCGCAGAACCGTGGCATAAATGGCGCGCCACCCCCGGTGACGATGGCGCAGGAACCAGGTGCGGCGTAATTCCCACTTCCGGTTCAGCCGGTCCATTATTTCCGGGCTGCCAATCCAGCACAGACCGGCGAGTGAGTAGAGCGTGTTCTCGACGAACCAGATCTTGCCGTCATTTTCAAACAGGTCGCAGCGCACCATGTCAAACCGGGCTCCCAGGGCCTCGGCGGCGTGGACAATTCTATCCCAGTGTTCGGGCGTTTGGGCCGGTGTCGAATTTTCCCAGCCGTCGAAATTAACCGAATACGAGACCCCCGCACGGTCGAACACATGCCAATCGGTAACCTGCTTTTTTGCGCCCACCAGGACAAAACAATAGATGACCTTTCCATGACAGACATAGACGTCATAGATACGGTCCACCGAGCCGTTCGTCTGGCCGCCGGTGGTGGTGACCAGTTCCTCAACGAACAGTTTCGGCTCGATGGGGCCATAGGCCCATTCCCCGGTGGTGCGCCCGTAGGAACGCGACATCCATTTAGCGCAGGTCGCCTCAAGTTTCTGCCGGTCCACGGGGCCGCCATCGAGAAATATCTGCCGGCCCGAGGCATTGTTGGGTTTGATCACCGCCTGACGGTGCAAAATCTCATCAGGGATTTGTGCCGGATCCGTGCCCTGCCACAATACTTTTGCTGTCCCGATGTGGGGGAATTTGCGTTGTACATATTGCTTGGCTTTAAGTTTGTCGGTGGCGTCGGGCCAGCGGGGGTTGTGATCAAACAGGCGCCGCCAGAAAAACTTGTCAAAAACCGTGCGCGGTAATGCCGGATCGGGCCAGCGGCGAAACGCTCGATAAATTTTGCTGACCAGCAGCGGGTATCGCCCATAACACCAGATGCGTACGGCCCAGAGAACCGCACCATCCCCAATCAAGCGCCGTGAACCGGACATTTCTAACCGGTAACCGACAGTTCGACCCGCAAAGCGACCTCGAACCGGAACTCTTCAAGATTGTCCCCCGGCCCGGCCCGGTCAACGATGATGAAATCGGTTTGCCGGTCGAGAACCGCCAGCGGGGCGTGCCAGATATTGCGATGATAATTGACCCCCTGCCCCGGGGTGGCCAGAAACGCCAGCGGTTGACCCGGTTTTCCGCCTTCGTCCGGGGCAACGATGATCAGAAAACGGGCGGGAACAATGGGAATAAAGGCCTGGGAACCCAAGGGGTGCCGTTCGACCATTTCAAGCCGGTGGGGCAGGTCAAACGGCTGGGCGCGGGCGAGGGAAACAATGGGGCGACCCTCTTTGCCGGCAATATCAATGGGGGCGAGATCGCTGAACCGGGCGGTGGTGCCGGAATTGATCCATTCAGGCGTTGCGGCGGGGTCAATTTCAATGACATTGCCAAACGGGGCAAACGGGGTTTGTTCAAACGGGCGGGCGATGAGCAAGGCGGGGGCGTTCATGAGCCGGGCACCACAATTCATGAGCCGGGCACCACAATTGGGTCTTGCATTACAACTTTGCCAAATATGCGCAGCCGGGAAATGCCGCCATCGGGGAATATGGCCAGCCGCACATGGGTGACGGGCCCATGGGACACCAGCGTTTCATGGTCAAAATCGTGGACACGATCAGGGCCGAGTTCGCATTTTTCGAGCAATAGCGGCCAGTTTTCGGCGGCGGCAACCTCCGCCTCATCAAGTTCTGAGGTAACCGCGCCGAAATTTGTGCCCTGCACGGCGCAGCTATGGGGATAATTGCCCTTGTAATGGGCGGTATCGACCTGAATGTCGCTGACCACACCGGGAGCGCCCAAAGCAATAATCATCCAGTCATTTCCGGGCCCGCGCCGGCGGCGGGTTTCCCATCCATCACCCATATCGCGGCCCCGTCCGGGGGCCAGTATTCGCCTGAACTGGCCATAATGGGCGTCGGACCAGGCCAGCACCCGGCCCCCGTTCAGGGCCGAGGCGAGATCAATACGGGTGCCGGCGACCTTTTTCAGGTCCAGGTGGGGGGTGCCATACACCCGCAACCGGGCCAGGCCGCCGTCGGGGTAAATGTGAACCCGGACATGGGTAAATACCTGTGACGAAGCGGAGGGCACAAAATGGTGCCGGTCGGGACCCAGATCGCATCTGGCAACAATTTGCGTCCACACCGTATCGTCGCCCTTCACGGGATCTTCCCCGCCGGGAAGGCTGGCCGCCTCAATGGCGCACTGGGGAGGATAGTTACCGGTGAAGTGGGAGGTGTCGATGTCAAAGCCGTTTATGACCCCGGGCACCGCCAGACGGACCGTGGCGTGATCGTGGCCGCCGGTGCGCCGCCGCCGGCTCTCCCAGCCGTCCATCCATTTGCCGTGATCGTCATATTTGTCTTCGATAAAAATCGCCGGCCGGTCCTCAAGCATGCGCTCAAGGGGGGCGAAAAACTCATCGGTAACGGACACACCCCGGGCGCCAAGGCCTTTGGAGGCCAGATTGGTGGCGTTTGTGGCAAAATCAGGCAGCTGAATATCAGACGGGGTCATTGGAGGGCGTCACTGTGGATTGTCCGGGCACGATTTTTTCGCAGCGTAGCTGGGCGATGCGTTCGACCTGGGCGCTGGCGGCTTCCATCTCCGCCTGCCGGTCATTTTGCAGCCGGGTTTCAAACGCGGTCAGGATGGCCAATTTCGAGTGATCGCGCACCGCAATAATAAAGGGAAAGCCAAATTTTTGCTGATAGGCCTCATTGAGCTGGCCAAACCGGGCCCGCTCGTCATCGGTCAGGCTATCCAGCCCGGCGGCATCTTGTTCCGCGCTCGATGCGGCTGTCAGGCGACGGGCGGCGGCCAGTTTGCCCGCGAGATCGGGGTGGGCCTGCAACACCCGTAACCGGTCATCGCTGCTGGCGATGCGAAACTGGGTCCTTAAGGCGACAAACACACCATAGGCGGTATCATTGGCCGGCCCGAGTTCGTGGTCGAACGCGCGTTCCGCCACCCATTCGGTATGCTCGAACACCCCACCAAACAAAGCGATGAAGTCATCCTTCATGAGCGCTGACGGGATCAGGTCGGGGCGCCGGTAGGGGTGTGTTTCGGCCCAGTGGCGGGCGATGTCGATGCGCCGGGCCAGCCAGACGTTCTTGTGGGACTTCACATGATCGATGAATTTTTCAAGGGCTGCTGCCCTGCCCGGCCGTCCAGCCAGACGGCAATGCAGACCCACCGACATCATCTTGGGCGCGCCGGCTTCGCCTTCGGCATAAAGCGTGTCGAACGTGTCGCGCAAATAGGCAAAAAACTGGTCGCCGGAATTGAACCCCTGGGGCGTGGCAAAGCGCATGTCATTGGCGTCCAGCGTATAGGGTATAATCAGTTGCGGTTTGCGCCAGTGGACCCGCCACCAGGGCAGATCATCGTCGTAGGCATCGGAAAGATATTCAAACCCGCCTTCTTCGGAGACCAGATCAGCGGTGTTTATGGAACTTCTGCCGGTGTACCAGCCTGTTGGCCGGGCGCCGGTAACCGCCGTGTGCAGGGCAATGGCTTCATGGAGATGATCGCGCTCCCCATCGGCGGTAAAGTCCTTGTACTCGATCCATTTTAACCCGTGACTGGCGATTTCCCACTGTGCTTTTTGCATGGCGGCGACCTGGGCGGGGGCGCGCATGAGCGCCGTGGCAACGCCAAAAACCGTGACCGGTACTTTTTGGGCGGTAAAAAGGCGATGAAGGCGCCAGAACCCGGCCCGGGCGCCATATTCGTAAATTGATTCCATGTTCATGTGGCGCTGGCCCGGCCACGCCTTGGCACCGACAATCTCGCTTAGAAATGCCTCGGAGCCCGCATCCCCGTGCAGGATATTGTTCTCGCCGCCCTCTTCAAAATTGAGGACAAACTGGACGGCAATTCGCGCGTTGTCGGGCCAGGCCGGATCGGGCGGCGTGGCACCGTAGCCATGAAGATTGCGGGGATATCGCATGAGGTTTCCTTGTAACCAGACAACCTTTGTCGCCGGCCAGTCTTTATTACCCCTCTTCAGGCGACGCGCAACAGGGATATGAGGGCAGACGAGAACATGAATTGACCGGGCGGTCAAAAATGTTCAATGTCCGGGGTTGCCGGCCCATGGCCGGAACGAAAACCTGCACTCGTGAGATTGGCGACACAAAATGGCGACCCCGGGCAAACTGACCACACACGTGCTGGACACCGCAAATGGCCGGCCCGCTGCCGGACTGAAAATCGATTTGATCCGGGTCAGCGGCGGCCAGCATCAAATGCTGGGCACAAAAATCACCAATGCCGACGGGCGCTGCGATGGTGCGTTACTCGAAGGCGAGGACTTCGTGGCGGGGACATATGTGCTGCGCTTTGATGTGGGGGCCTACTTCGACGGGCTTGGGTTGGACAAACAAAAAGCGTTTCTTGATCTGGTGCCGGTGCGGTTCGTCATTTCCGACCCCAATGCCCACTATCACGTGCCGCTTCTGGTCTCGCCGTTCGGCTATTCCACCTACCGGGGAAGCTAAAACGTGGCGCCGGCAAATACCGCTGCGGTACGTTTCCGGCTGAACGGCGAAATCATCGAGCGGCCCGACATCGGCGCCACCACAACGGTTCTCGATTTTTTGCGCCTTGATCGCGTACTGACCGGCACCAAAGAAGGGTGCGCGGAAGGCGATTGCGGGGCCTGCACGGTGCTGGTGGGCCGGCTGCGCGGCGGCGCATTGCACTATGAAGCCATGAACGCGTGCATTTGTTTTGTCGCCTGCCTGCACGGCGCGCATCTGGTTACCATCGAACATCTAAAGGCCCCAACAGGCGCCCTGCACCCGGTCCAGCAAGCCATGGTGGATCATGGCGGTTCCCAGTGCGGGTTTTGCACGCCGGGGATCGTGCTGTCGCTTTATGCCCTGCTCATGGCCAATGCGAACCCGACCCGCACTGATGTTGAACGGGCCCTGCAGGGTAACCTCTGCCGGTGCACCGGATATGCGCCGATCATTGCCGCCGCCCTTAAGGCCAGCGCATCTTTT
>JAADFY010000111.1:0-933 GCA_013152625.1 Alphaproteobacteria bacterium | reverse complement strand
CAGCGGCGGGCCGGAAAATGACCGGTTTTTCATTCCCGCCGATGCAGATGATCTGGCTGAACTTTACGCGGCTCACCCGGAGGCGCGGCTGGTGGCCGGTTCCACCGATGTGGGCCTGTGGGTGACCAAACATTTCGCCGACATTGCGCCGGTGATTTTTATCGGCAATCTGGATGAACTCAAAGGGATTGAAACCGGGCCGGCGGGACTAAAAATCGGCGCCGGGGTCAGTTACACCGGGGCCACCGCAGCGATCGGGCGGCACTTCCCCCAACTCGTCGAACTGTGGGACCGGATCGGGGGCGCCCAGGTGCGCAATATGGGCACGATTGGCGGCAACATCGCCAACGGATCGCCGATTGGCGACACGCCGCCGCCGCTGATCGCCCTGGGGGCCACCATTTCCCTGCGCCATAAAAACCAGCGCCGAACGGTGGCGCTTGAAGATTTTTTCATCGCCTATGGCAGCCAGGACATCAAGCGCGGCGAATTCATCGAAGCGATACATATTCCTCACCTGCCAGCGGATGATCTTTTTGCCTGCTACAAGATTTCAAAACGTCGCGACGAAGACATTTCGTCTGTTTGCGGTGCGTTCCGGGTAAGCGTTGTCGAGGGCACAGTCACCGGCGCCCGCATCGCTTTTGGCGGCATGGCGGCCACGCCGAAACGGGCTGGCGCGGTGGAAAAAGCGCTGATGGGCCAACCGTGGACATCGGCAACGATCAAAGCAGCGGCTGATGGCTTTTTGACAGATTTTACCCCGATCAGCGACATGCGCGCCTCTGCGGACTATCGCGAGCTGGTGGCGCAAAATCTGTTGCGCCGGTTCTATCTTGAGGCCCGGGGGGAAAATGTACGGCTTGAACGGGGGGTGGCATGAGCGTTCATTCGTCCATTCCCCATGAGTCAGCCCACAAACATGTGGCCGGC
>JAADFY010000110.1 GCA_013152625.1 Alphaproteobacteria bacterium | reverse complement strand
GGCCGGAGCCAATGAATATATCATGAAGCCGTTTGACCGGGAGATCCTGGAGAACAAGTTCGGCGAACTGGGCCTGGACTAAGGGCGAGGGTCTCTCTTTTGCCTCACGGGCGTACCGCCCATTTGATATCGCTCACGGCTAATCGGGGCGTAGCCCCGGCCTCCGCGTGGGCGGCCTGAAGGGCCGCTCCGTCCTCGTTGATAGCCGGGCATGTATAATTTGCCTGTGCCGAGTTCTTTTGCCTTTGGAGATTCGCAAACCGCCCAGACACGTCATCACACGGCTTGTCCGGGTGATCCAGTTTTTTCGAACCCAATATTGGTTAAAGCCCTAAAGGCTGGATTGCCCGCATGAAGCGGGCAATGATGAGAAATATTAGAGCCGTTTGCGGTTCACCGTCATTGCGAGGCGCGACAGCAACGAAGCAATCCAGTTTTTTTGTTGTCTCACGGGCCGTACCGCAATTGCCATTGCAGTTGCTGGCCCTCCGGCAGGGCGGATTTCATAATGACGGCTGCTCACTGACTTTTCTTGGTCGCGTTGTCGGAGTCGCGTTGTCGGACGGAAAACCGGGACCCGTTCGACGGCAAAACGGTCCACCGGATCGTTTTGTGGTCCGTCTCACTCCTGACAACGCTCTATGCGGCTCGCACCTCGCCGTCGCGCCGGCTCGCGTAAAAGCTCGCTGAGCTCAAAGTCAGAAAAAAGACGGCCCGCACCTCGGATTCCTTGATAGCGCCGGCATGCGGGTTCTCACGCATAAGCGATCAACCAGTTTCCCAATCATTGGGCGACATTGTGGACCGTTCAGAACTTAGCGGTGGAAACCATGCAACTCAGGTCACATCACGCGGGCGAGCGGTCCGGCCCCGCCAATAGTGCGCGCGTCATGATCGTCGATGACAGTGCCGTGGTGCGGGGCATGGTCCGGCGCTGGCTGGCTGAACAAAGTGGCATCGAAGTGGTGGCCGCGGCAGGTGACGGCCGGGCCGCAATCAAAGCAGTGGTCGCCGCCCGGCCGGACGTCATAATCCTTGACATTGAAATGCCGGTTATGGACGGCCTGACCGCGTTGCCAGAGCTTAAGCGCCTGGCCCCCGACGCCCATATTCTCATTTCATCCACCCTGTCACAACGAAACGCAGAAATATCTTTTCGGGCCCTGAACGCGGGCGCCAGCGATTACCTGGCAAAGCCCGGCTTTAGCGCCGGGGGCAATGACGGTCGGGAGATATTTCGGGCCGAACTGGTGGCCAAGGTGCGGGCGCTGGGCGGAGTTGTCGATCCGGCAGAAAGCGCCAACGCCAAAGCGGACTCGGGCGTCGGCCGGCCAGGTCTACGCAAGCCCTCCAACGCCATTCCACGTGTTTTGACCATTGGCTCGTCCACGGGCGGGCCCGGCGCCCTGAACCAGATTTTCGAGCACACTGGTGCGGCCATGGCCGGGGTGCCGGTGCTGGTCACGCAGCACATGCCACCCACATTTACCAAGTTGCTGGGCGACAAGCTGGCCCGGCTGGCCGCCCTCTCAGGCGGTGAAGCCGTCGACGGCGAAGTGCTGGTTCCGGGCCGGCTCTATCTGGCGCCGGGGGGGCGCCATATGCGGGTTGCCGGCACAAAAACCCGGCCAATTATTGCTCTGGATGACGGGCCGCCGGTCAATTTCTGCCGGCCAGCCGTTGATCCGTTGTTTGAAAGTGTCGCGGCCACCTTTGGCAGTGCAACTCTGGCGGTGGTTTTAACCGGCATGGGCGCTGACGGGGCTGCCGGTTCTGTGCTCATTGCCAATGCCGGCGGAACAGTCATCGCCCAGGACGAGGCCACCAGCACCGTGTGGGGCATGCCCGGAGCCGCCATGGCGGCCGGGGCTTGCGCCTTTGTTCAACCTCTAGGTCAAATCGCCGGGTCGATTTCGAGCCTTTTAACAACAGGAAGATGTCGTCCATGATTACAGGATTTGATCTGATCGCCAGTTTTGTCGGCAAGGAAGCGGGCATCGTCCTGTCCCAGTCAAAGGGATATCTGGTGGAGGGCCGGCTGGCGCCGGTGGCCGAAAAGTTCGGCTTTGACAGCGTGGATGCTCTGGGCAGGCGCCTGCTGACCGCACCGGGAGAAGTCAAGGAAGCGGTCATTGACGCCATGACCACCAACGAAACGTTCTTTTTCCGCGATCGCACCCCATTCAATCATTTTGAAAAAGTCATAATGCCGGACCTTGTCGCGGCCAAATCAGGCACCCGAAAAATCCGGATATGGTGTGCCGCCGCTTCCACTGGTCAGGAACCCTATTCGCTGGCCATGCTGTTGCTGGAGGATCGTCGCGCCTGGTCCGGCTATCAAATCGAGATCATGGCCACCGATATTTCAGCCAGCGCGGTGAGCAAAGCCAAGCAGGGCCTGTATACCCAGTTTGAAGTGCAGCGGGGCCTGCCCGTGCAACTGCTGGTCAATTATTTCGAGCAGGAGGGCACCAACTGGCGGATCAGTCCGGCAGTGCGGTCCATGGTGAACTACTCGGTGATGAACCTGATGGCGCCGTTCCGGCAATTGCGCACGGTCGATCTGATATTTTGCCGCAATGTCCTGATTTACTTTGATGTCGAGACCAAACGGGAAGTTCTGGCCAATATGGCCGACCTGCTCGCTCCCCACGGATTTCTGGTGATGGGGGCCGCCGAAACCATGGTGGGTGTTACAAAAGATTTTCAGCGGGCCGGGGAACACCGGGGATTGTACGCACCGGCGCAAAAAACCGTCCAGCGCATGAGTGCTTAATAGCTGCGGAAATTTGCCGAGTTGCCGCTATAGCACCAAAGCAAGAGCCCCGCGGGTGGCCATCCGCGAGGCTCTTTTTGGTCCGCCACAACAGCGGGCAGTTAACTTTTAACAGGACTTCCTGTCAGGCGCTTTCAGCAAGTTCCTCATTGTCCGGCTCGCGCAGCACATAGCCGCGGCCCCAGACGGTTTCGATATGGTTCTTGCCACCGGTGGCAACCGAAAGCTTCTTGCGCAGCTTGCAGATAAACACATCGATGATCTTGAGTTCGGGCTCGTCCATGCCGCCATAAAGATGGTTTAGAAACATCTCCTTGGTCAGCGTTGTGCCCTTGCGCAGGGACAAAAGCTCGAGCATTTGATATTCCTTGCCCGTGAGATGCACCCGCTGTCCGCCAACTTCGACTGTTTTGGTGTCGAGGTTGACATGGAGGTCGCCGGTTATGATGACCGACTGGGCATGGCCCTTGGAACGACGCACCACGGCGTGAATTCGGGCAACCAGTTCGTCCTTGTGGAACGGTTTGGTCATATAGTCGTCAGCGCCGAACCCCAGACCGCGGACCTTGTCCTCGATCCCGGCCAGGCCGGACAGAATTAGAATCGGTGTCTGGACCTTGGCAACCCGCAAGGTGCGCAGAACTTCATACCCGCTCATGTCGGGCAGGTTCAGGTCCAGCAAAATAATGTCATAATCATACAGTTTTCCAAGGTCGACGCCTTCCTCACCCAGATCGGTGGTGTAGACGTTAAAACTCTCGGACTTGAGCATTAGTTCAATGCTCTGCGCTGTCGCGCTATCATCCTCAATCAGGAGTACGCGCATGATGATCCCCTTGCTCGCGTTCCGTTACTGGAACAGTGGGTGCGACACATGCGTTGTCGGGCACCCATTGACCCATACTGGGCATGATTCGAGACTAGCGAGTATTAGTTAACAAAACTTAATCAGGGTTCGCAATACGCTCGTGTTATTTGATCGAAATTGCCTAATGCGTTGAAAATGCTTGTTTAATTGTGTTATCTCTTCTTAATTTATTAGGTTAAAAAATCCATACATCTGATTCTATAGACTCGGTGAATAGCCAATCTGCAACCAGGAGCAAACCGGCGGAAAAAAAGTGAAAAAATTTACGGATTGCCGAAATTGTTAACCCGCTGGCGTAAACAAACCACTAACGTTGCCGAATCGCGCAACCGGGGTGGCGACGGCTGGTGAAATCTCTTGAGGCGGAAATTGCGGCAATCGACGAAGTTGAGGTGTTCGGCCGGGTCAAGGCAGTGCAGGGCCTGCTTATAGAAATTGCCGGCCCGGTACGCGAGCTGCGGGTGGGGGGCCGGGTTTCGGTGCAGAACCGGTCCGGTGTTGATCTGGATTGCGAAATCGTCGGGTTCAAGGACGGGCGGGCCCTTTGTCTGCCGTTCGGCTCGCTTGAAGGCATTGGTCTGGGTTGCAAGGCAGTATTTTCGGCTCAGGACGGGGCGGTACGCCCCTCGGACAAGTGGCTGGGGCGGGTGCTGAACGCCATGGGGGAGCCCATTGACGGCAAGGGGCCGGTGGCCAACGGTGCGGAGCGTTATAAACTGCGCGCTTCACCACCCCCGGCCCATGAGCGGGCGCGAGTGGGGGCGCCGGTGGATTTTGGCGTCAAGGTTCTAAATACCTTCACTACCTGCTGCGAGGGTCAGCGGTTGGGGATTTTTGCCGGATCGGGGGTGGGCAAATCGGTGCTGATGTCCATGCTGGCGGTCAATACTGACGTGGATGTGGCCGTGATCGGGTTGATCGGAGAGCGGGGTCGGGAGGTTCAGGAGTTCATACAGGACAATCTGGGCGAGGCGGGCCTGCATCAATCGGTTCTGGTGGTGGCAACATCTGACGAGCCGGCACTCATGCGCCGGCAAGCGGCCTATCTGACCCTGACCATTGCTGAATATTTCCGGGATCAGGGCCGTCGCGTCCTGTGCATGATGGACAGCCTCACCCGTTTTGCCATGGCCCAGCGCGAGATCGGGCTGGCCACGGGTGAACCGCCCACCGCCAAGGGTTATACGCCAACGGTCTTTGCCGAACTGCCGCGACTTCTGGAGCGGGCGGGGCCGGGGCTGAAAAACTCGGGTTCCGTTACCGGGTTGTTTACCGTTTTGGTTGAAGGTGATGATCACAATGAGCCCATCGCAGACGCCGTGCGCGGCATTCTTGATGGTCATATTGTGATGGAGCGCGAAATTGCCGAACGGGGACGTTATCCGGCAATCAATGTGCTTCGGTCCATATCGCGGACCATGCCGGGGTGCGTGCCTGAAAAGGTGCAACCGATCCTGGCAGCGGCCCGCGAGCACCTGTCGGTGTTTGCCGACATGGAGGAACTTATCCGGCTGGGCGCCTATCGGGCCGGTTCGGACCCCAAGGTGGACCGGGCAATCTCCATCAATCCGGCGCTGGAGGCGTTTTTGTCCCAGAGCCGAAACGAACGAGTGACCATCGCGGAGGGCTACAAAGCACTCGGCGACATTATTGCCGCTTCAACAAAATGAAGGGCAACAGGCTTGATGTGTTCAAGGAGTACAAGTCATGAAGTCGCGGAGCGAAAGTTTAATCCGTCTCAAGAAATTTCAGGTCGATGAAAAGCGCCGGCAGGTGGCCCAGATCGAACTGATGATCGCCGATTTCGAGCGTATGGCGGCCGAACTGGATCACCAGATCGAGGTCGAGCACCAGAAAACCGGCATTGCCGATCCCACCCATTTTGCCTATTCCACCTTTGCCAAAGCGGCACTGGCGCGGCGGGACAATCTGGGCGCCTCTGCCCAGGACATGCAGTCCAAGCTCGAGCCGGCTCAAGACCAGTTGGCCGAGGCGGTGGAAGAGCTCAAAAAAGTCGAAATGCTCGATGCCCGTGAGCAGGCCAGAGAACAAAGCGAAATCGCCCGGCGCGAACAGCTCGAACTCGATGAGATCGGCCAGCGTCGGTTTCATCGATAGAACTTTTGTTTTCGCTCACGGCTAATCGGGGCGTTGCCCCGGCCTCTGCGGGGGCGGCCTGAAGGGCCGCTCCGCCTTCGTTGAGAACCGGGCATGTATAAGTGGCCAACTCCGAGTG
>JAADFY010000109.1 GCA_013152625.1 Alphaproteobacteria bacterium | reverse complement strand
GGCGCACATCCACTTCGGTACAATTGGGCACGAACCGGGGATAGGCGGCCATATCTGCCACCAGATCAAACATCTGGACCGGCGAATAAGGCACATGGCGTTCAAAATCGAGCTTGGGCATTTCCGACCATTCGTCTTACGCTATTTCCGAAAGCAAACGCTCGATATCGTTGTCGGAACGAATTGTCACCATCTTGCCGGTCCCGGGCAGGTTTTTGCGAATAAAATCGCCAAGCCTTCGGTGCCTGTATTTGTATTTAAGTGTCCGGACCAGCAATGAGAAATTGAACCGCCCCGGGCATCCAACCGGCCCGTCCGCCTTCAGCCGGCCCAGGTCCTGAAATGTTCTTTTCACGACACGAAAGAAACAGACCGGGAGCGGAAAATCGAGCAAAATTACCAGATCGGCGCGTTGAATACGATCCTTTCCGGTTTGCAAATAGCCCCCTTCTATCAGCCATTTTTCGCCATCGATCAGAGCGTCATGTTTTTCCATCCAGCGTGTTCCGGTGGGTTCTCTCCACCCTGGAAGCCAGTATTCCCGGTCCAGATGTATGACCGGCAAACGGACACGCGGACCCAGAACACGGGCCAGCGTTGTCTTGCCCGAACCGGGGCAGCCAACAATAGCAATGCGTCGCACACGGCGTTCCTTTACTCAAAACAAATGCCCCCCCCGGGGCGCCGTTGGTATGTATTTATCCAGATTTTGCCATCGTGTGAAGTCAGCCGGCGAATTTCACACCCTGAGACGATTTACGTGTTGCCCGCAGCCGCTCGAAATCCTCGCCCGCATGGTGGGAAGATCGCGTGAGCGGGCTGGCGGAAACCAGCGCAAATCCCTTTGAATAGGCGATTTTTTCATAAGCGGCGAATTCTTCCGGTGTCACGAACCGGACCACTTTATGGTGCTTGCGGGTTGGTTGGAGATATTGGCCAATGGTCAGAAAATCCACATTGGCCGTCCGCAGATCATCCATGAGTTGCAAAACTTCATTTCGCTCCTCACCCAGGCCCACCATGATCCCGGACTTTGTGTACATGTCCGGGTCAAGCTCTTTGACCCGTTGGAGCAACCGAATGGAATGGAAATAGCGGGCCCCTGGCCGCACGGTGAGATAGTTTGAAGGTACCGTCTCCAGATTATGGTTGAAGATGTCCGGTTTCGACGCGACCATGATCTCCAGCGCCCCCGGCTTTCGCAGGAAATCGGGGGTTAAAATTTCGATGGTGGTATCGGGCGTGCGGGCGCGAACCGCCGCCACCACCGCCGCAAAATGGGTCGCCCCGCCGTCCACCAGGTCATCCCGGTCCACCGAAGTGATCACCAGATGCTTCAGCCCCAGGGCAGCGGCACCATTGGCCACATTGTCAGGCTCGCCTGGGTCAAGCGGCAATGGAACGCCGGTGCGCACATTGCAAAATGCACAGGCCCGGGTGCAGATCTCGCCCATGATCATCATCGTGGCGTGCTGTTTTGACCAGCATTCGCCGATATTGGGGCAACCCGCCTCCTCGCATACCGTAACCAGATTGTTGGCCCGGACGATATCGCGGGTTTCCAGATAGGCTTTCGAGCCGGGCGCTTTTACCCGTATCCAGTCCGGCTTGCGCAATATTTCGCTGTCCGGCCTGTGTGCCTTTTCCGGGTGCCGGAGGGGCGTTTTCGGCCCTGTGTCGAGTAATGTAACCATTTCAACCCTGTTTGCGGTTCCGGTTGGCGCCAAGTTCGACCAGTTTGGCAATGCCGGCGCCAATCGCGCCGAATATAACTCCCGGAATCAGCCCCGAACCGATGGCGGCAACAAAAGCGGTGATCCCGGTTACCTCGGCGCCGCTTACGGCCACGGTGGTAGCGCCGGGGGTTATCACCCCGTAAAGGGCCAGAACCAGCCCCAGAGTGCCGCCAAACCCGGCAATGCCGAAAAACACCTTTTTTGTCAAAGTCATAAGCGATGGTCCGGGCTAGGTCACGATCCGGGCCAGAAGAATAATGATTCCCGCCCCCACCGCTGCGGTTATGATCTGGGTGACAAACGGGCTGGCGATTTTGAGATTGATTTTCAACGCTTTGAACAAATAGCCGCCGACAAACGAACCCAAAACGCCGGCCACCAGTCCGCCAATGATGTTAAAGCCGCCCCCCAGCAGCACGCTTGCCAGCAACCCGGCCAGCAGGCCCACCACAAGAAATGTTCCGATCGAGCGCATATCCATTTCGTTCAACCCCTTTTGGTCAGATGAGCCGGCCGGCCCTGTTCCGCCTACATATTGAGTGCGCGACCGTAAGCGTCAAGAACGCTTTCCTTCATGGTTTCGGAAAGTGTGGGATGGGGAAAGATGGTGTGCATGAGTTCCGCCTCGGTTGTCTCAAGGTTCATGGCGACCACAAAGCCCTGAATTAACTCGGTAACTTCGATGCCGACCATATGCGCGCCCAGCAACTCGCCGGTTTTGGCGTCAAATATGGTTTTAACCAGCCCATCCGGTTCCCCCAGTGCAATCGCCTTGCCGTTGGCGGCGAACGGAAACCGGCCCACCTTTATTTCGCGCCCCGCCGCTTTGGCTTTGGCCTCGGTCAGCCCGACGCTGGCCACCTGGGGTTCGCAATAGGTACAGCCCGGGATCTGGTTCTTGTTCATGGGATGAACGTTTTTTTGTCCGGCGATTTTTTCAACACAAATGATCGCCTCATGCTCCGCCTTGTGGGCCAGCATGGGCGGGCCGGCCACATCGCCAATGGCAAAAATCCCATCGACACTGGTTTTGCAAAAACCGTCGATTGAAATTATGCCCCGTTCGGTCTTGATGCCAAGGGCTTCAAGACCGAGGCCTTCAATATTGCCCTGAACGCCGATGGCCGAAATCAGCCGTTCCGCTTTTACACTTTGCTTCTGGCCGCCATTTAGTTCCACATCGGCGGTAATACCTGTTTTTGTGGTGCTGACCCTGGTCACTTTGGCATCGGTGAGGATTTTTATCCCGCGTTTCTCCAGCCGTTTACGGGCCAGGGCGGCGATTTCCCCATCTTCCACCGGCAGAATTTGCGGCAACAGTTCCACCACCGTCACATCGGCGCCCATGGAGCGAAAAAACGAGGCAAATTCGATCCCGATCGCCCCCGAGCCCATGACCAGAAGCGATTTGGGCATGGTGTCGGGGACCATGGCCTCGAAATAGGTCCAGATGTGTTTGCCGTCGGGTTTGATGCCGGGCAGGATCCGGGGTCGGGCGCCGGTGGCGATGATGATATTGGCGGCGGTGTATTTACCGGCTGGCAGCACCCCTTTTGGGGCCGGCGGCTGGGGCTGCATGGCCGCTTTTTTTGTAGCCACGACATTGACCTTGCCATTGCCGGCAAGGGTGGCCTCGCCCCAGATCACGTCGATCTTGTTTTTCTTCATCAAAAAGGCAACCCCGGCGCTCAAACGCCCGGCAACCCCCCGGGATCGTTTGACCACATCGCCGATTTCAAAGTCGATTTTCGGGGCTTTCAGTCCGTAGGCGGAGGCATTGGATATGTGGGAATAAATCTCGGCGGAACGCAACAGCGCCTTGGTGGGAATGCACCCCCAGTTCAGGCAGATGCCGCCTATATGTTCCCGCTCGACAATAGCCGTTCGCAGCCCGAGCTGGGCCGCCCGGATAGCAGCGGTGTATCCGCCCGGGCCGGAACCGATGATGATCAGGTCATATTTCTCAGCCATGTTGTGGGTTCGCTTTTTTGTTCAAAGACCAAGCAGTTCGGCAACAACCGGTACCAGCGCCACCCCGATGGCACGGGTGTTGGCTGCGTCAAGATGCACGCCGTCGATGGGCGTGGCTTCGGCAACGGTTGCCGCGTCAAAAAAGGTGCATCCGAGCTGGTTTGCAATCCGGCCATAGTGCGGGGCAAACAGTTTGCTTTCGGCAACGCCGCCCTCAAACAGCGGCTCAAGATCCACATGGGTGCTGGGCACGCAATGGGGCGGTGAAACCATAATTACTTCGGGCACCTCCACGCCGTCCCCATACGGGTAGCTGCGCACGATCTCCACGAGCCGGTTCATGCCCCAGGCAGAAGCCACCGCGCTGCCCGAAATGAACGGTTTGATGTCGTTGGTGCCGAGCATGATAATAACGCAGTCAAGGGGGGCATGGGATTTGATGAGCGTGGGCAGGATGCGCGCGCCGTTCAGATCAGCGGGGGTAAAACTGTCGTCAAAAACTGTGGTCCGGCCCCCCAGACCTTCAGCAATGATCCGGGCCTTGCCACCCAGACCGGCCTCCAGCACACTTGGCCAACGATCCTCGAACCGGTGGCGGCCTTCGGTTTCCGCGTTGGTGCCATAGGTCAGGCTGTCGCCATAACAAAGAATGGTCTTCATGAATTGGGCCTCGTTTGGTGGTTCAGACAGCAGGCAATTCGGGCATGAAACATTACGCCAGCATCATGACCGGTTGCTCGATCAGTTTTTTGAAAGCCCCGAGAAGTTGCGCTCCCAGTGCCCCGTCCACCGAGCGATGATCGCACGATAGAGTGACGGTCATGAAATGGCCGGTTTTGATTTCGCTCCCCTCGGCATAAACCCGTTCCTGACCGGCGCCCACGGCCAGAATAGTGCCGTGGGGCGGGTTGATGACGGCGGCAAATTCGCGAATACCATACATGCCAAGATTGGATATGGACGACGAGCCGCCCTGATATTCATGGGGGGCGAGCTTCCGGGTCTTTGCTCTTTTGGCAAAATCACGCACTTCGGCGGATATTTGTCTCAAACTCTTGTTTTCCGCCCCCCGCACCACCGGGGTAAACAGGCCGCCGGGCACCGCCACGGCCACGGCCACGTCCGAGCTTTTATGATAAAGGATTGCATCCCCGGCCCAGGTGGCGTTGGCGAGCGGCTTGGCCTGCAACGCCAGGGCCCAGGCCTTGACCACAAAATCATTGACCGAGATTTTATATTCTGCCCTGCCGTCATCGGTCTTGCCGGCGGCGGCGTTGATGTCGGCACGGGCGGCCATCAGGGCATCGATCTTGCAATCGATGGAAAGATAAAAGTGCGGGATGGTCTGCTTGGCCTCGGTGAGGCGGGCGGCAACAATCCGACGCATGGCGTCATTCTTGACCGCCTCGAACGAGCCTACTTCATAAAGGGCGCGTACTTCAGCGGCCCCCATGCCGGCGGCCAACCCGGTGCCCGCCCCCAATCCGGTGGTGGCTCCCGATATGGCGCCCGGTGCGGCAACGCCATTGGCCGTGGCATGTTCTATGTCGGTTTTGACAATGCGCCCGTGTGGCCCCGATCCGGCAATGGCGGCCAGATCCAGACCGGCCGATTTGGCCAGCCGCCGGGCCAGCGGCGAGGCGAAAATGCGCGCAG
>JAADFY010000108.1 GCA_013152625.1 Alphaproteobacteria bacterium | reverse complement strand
GTACCCGCAAGTGCGGTTGGCCCGCCGGGGAACGGCGGGTTCCCGGCCAGTGGATCGTTCCTCGTACCCTTTTAGCAGAGCGGCGCGCTATTCCCATTCACGAGGTGGTGTTCAATCCCCCGGCGAGCCCCCCAGAAGGCTTAACAGCCCGCCATCGACCCGGATGACCTCGCCGGTAATGAACGAGGCGCGGTCCGACAGCAGATATTCCACCACATCGGCCACTTCCTCCGCCCGGGCGGGGCGTCCCATCGGATGCATGGCTTTTATGGCGGCATGGACCCTGTCCGGATCATCGGAACTGGAAATCGAGGTGCGCAACAAAGGCGTATCCACCGAGCCCGGCGCCACCGCATTGGCCCGAACACCCTGGGCGGCGAAATCCACGGCGATGGATTTGGTCAGCCCGATCATAGCGTGTTTGGAGGTGGTGTAAGCGGCTACGTCGCGCTGGGTGGCCAACCCCTGAACCGAGGCCATCATGACAATGGCGCCTTTGGTTTTGATCAAATGGGGCAGGGCGGCCCGGGCCAGCAGGAATGCGCTTTTCAGGTTCACATCCATCACCTCGTCCCATACCGCGTCGGTGGTGGTGACGGCGGTGCCATAGCGTTGAATTCCTGCGTTATGGGCCAGCCCGGTCAGATTGCCAAAAACCTTCACCCCCCGCTCGACCGCCTGCTCGACAGTGTCGGGGTCAGTCACTGAGCCGACAACGGTTTCAACATTTGCCCCAAGTTCCCGCGCCTTGCCGGCCACCACGTGCATTTGTTTTTCCGCAATATCCACAAGCACCAGATCATGGCCGCCTGATGCCAGTTTTAACGCTACGGCCTCGCCAATGCCCATGGCTGCGCCGGTTATCAGAATACTCATTTTCTTCGCTTTCTTTTTGGGTTGCCTGTCTGTGTCCGATTGGCCGATTATAACAGGAATCGCGCCGGCACAACGCTCAGGGAGAAAACGCCAAATGAAAATCGAGACCAAAAATATCCTGGCTGAGGTTCAACCCTTTGGCGCCATGATCCGCCGGGCCCGGTTTACCCTGCCGGACGGCAGCACCGTTTCACCTCTGTTTGCCGCCCCCTGGCGCACCAACGGTGACCGGGCCGGCAATACGTCAGCGCCGGAGGAGGCTGGTGATCTGCCGCCGGTGTTAAGGCATCTGGGCGCGGAATGGCCGTGTGTGCCTTTTGGCGGCCCCGGCCAGCGCACCGATCTGCCAGCCGAATGGACATGCGAGGCGATACCGGACTGGGACGGATATCTGCATGGGTACGGGTCCAACCATGACTGGCAGTTAAGCCAGCCCCATCCCGCCGCAATTGCCGCAACCATAAATTGTCCGCAAGCCTCGCCCATATCCCGGCTTGAGCGCACCATCGAACTGGACCCTGAAAACCTCGCCCTTGATCTGAGCCTGACCATTCATGCCCGCCGGGCGTGCAAGGTGCCGGTCGGGCTGCACCCCACCCTCGAACTTGCAGGGCAGGCGGCAAGAAGCTGTCAGCTTGAAGTGTCCTCCGGGGCCCGGGCCTGGACATTTCCGGTGGATGTGGAACCCGGGCGCAGCGCCCTTGCCCCCGACCAGCGCAATGTGCCGTTCGATCAATTATTGCGCACCGATGGCCGCCCGGCCAACGCCGCCAGCATTCCCTTCGAAGGGGGCAGCGAAGATGTCATTCAGCTTTACCATACCGGCGGCCGGGTTGGCCTGAAATACCCCGATCGCGGCTATCGGGTTACCATTTCCTGGGACGAAACCAGACTGCCCGCGTGCCAGCTCTGGTGCTCGTTTGGCGGGCGGGAAGCCTATCCCTGGCTTGGCCGGGTTCGCACCATCGGCATTGAGCCGGTCGCGACCGCATTTGACCTCGGCATGGCCACCGCAATCTCCGCCGATACGCCCATGGCCCGGGCCGGGCACCGCACATATGTGCATATCGAACCCGGCCAGCCGTTTCAGATCAGCTACCGGCTTGAAATCTCAAGCCTGACATGAGGCCGGGCCGGGGTACCGCCTTCAGCACGGGCGGCGTCCGCTTGATCTGGCGCCGGCAATAAAGCTGTCCGCCAATCTCCCCCACGATTGCAAAATCGGGTTCGGGCGCATAAATGTCCGGGTCCGCCATTCCGCCCGCCCGCCTGACAAAAAAAGAAAACCCGAAAAAAAATGAGCACCCAGGCCCCCGAAACGATCAAGTCTTATGACATTGCCATTATTGGCGGTGGAGTTAACGGGTGCGGTGTTGCGCGGGATGCCGCCGGTCGCGGGCTGAAGGTCTTTTTGTGTGAAAAAGACGATCTGGCCAGCGGCACCTCCTCCCGGGCGACCAAGCTCATTCATGGCGGCCTGCGTTATCTGGAGCATTACGAATTTCGTCTGGTCAGCGAGGCGTTGGGCGAACGCGAGCGCCTGTGGTCCATCGCCCCGCATATTGTATGGCCCCTGCGGCTGGTGCTGCCCTATCGAAAGGGCCTGCGCCCGCCGTGGCTGTTACGGGCGGGCCTTTTTTTATACGACAGCCTGGGTGGGCGCGACCGCCTGCCGGGCACCCGAACCCTCGATCTTTCCGAGGATGAAGCGGGAAAGCCGCTCAAGGTCCATGAGGAACTCGCCTACGAGTTTTCCGACTGCTGGGTTCAGGATGCCCGCCTGGTGGTGCTCAACGCCCGGGATGCGGCGGTTCACGGGGCGGATATCCGACCCCGGACACAATGCATCCGCGCCCGGCGCGAAAATGACATGTGGCGGCTGGAACTAAAGGATATGCAATCCGGCGCCATCAGCAAAATTGAGGCGAAATCCCTGGTCAATGCCGCCGGTCCCTGGGTCGATGTGGTGGAAAACCAGGTGATCGATCATGATCTGCCCGGCACGGTTCGGCTGGTTCAGGGCTCCCATATTGTGGTGAAAAAGCTGTTTGATCACGACCGGGCCTATTTCTTTCAAAACCCGGATGACCGCGTATTGTTTGCCATCCCCTATGAGGAAGATTTCACCCTGATCGGAACCACCGACCGCGACTATACCGGCGACCCGGGCGATGTGGTGGCGACGGGGCAGGATATCTCCTATCTGTGCGACGCGGTTTCGGAATATTTCAAGAAACCGGTCACCCCTGATCAGGTGGTGTGGTCGTACTCCGGGGTGCGGCCCCTGTTTGATGACGGCGCCAGCAAAGCCCAGGAAGCCACACGGGACTTCGTTTTACAGCTCGATGCCAACCAGGGCCGGGCCCCCATTGTCTCGGTATATGGTGGCAAGATGACAACCTATCGCCGCCTGAGCGAAGAAGTGCTTGAAAAGCTGAAGCCCTATGTGGACGGGCTGGAGAAAAAAGAGGGCTGGACCGGGCGTTCCCCGTTGCCCGGTGGCGACTATGACGTGGAAAAAATAGGGGAAATCACCCGACATCTGGCAACTTCATATCCGTTTCTGCCAGCCCGTCAGGTTCGGCATTTCATGCGCCATTATGGCAAGGACAGCTGGACCCTTTTGGGTAAAGCCAAGGAAATGTCCGATCTTGGCCGTGATTTCGGCGGCGGCCTGACCGAAGCCGAGGTGGCCTATTTGCGGGATTGGGAATGGGCGGTTACCGCCAGCGACATCGTATGGCGGCGCACCAAGTACGGGCTTAGAATGACCCCGGCGCAGATCGAAGCGCTGGATGCCTGGCTTTTGAGCGCACACTGACCGGAATTGAACATGCTGTTTGTGGTCAACATCATTGCGCCGGTGTTTGCCATAGTCGCAATCGGGTTTGTGGCCACCAGAATCGGCTTGTTTCCGCGTAACGGCGTGCGCGGCCTGATCGCATTCGTTAATACATTTGCCACCCCAGCCCTGTTGTTTCGCACCATGCTGGAGGTGGAATTTTCCTCTTTTTTCGATATCGCGGTTATCGGGCCGTTTTATATCGGGGCGCTGGTCTGTTTTGCCCTCGGCATCCTGATTTCGCGAAAAATCTTCCTTCATCGCCCCGGTCATTCGGTCATCTGCGGGTTTTCCGCGTCCTTTACCAATACCGTTCTGCTCGGCATTCCCATCGTCCATCGCGCCTGGGGCGACGAGGCGCTGGTGGTGGTGTTTTCAATTATTTCCCTGCATGCAGCGATAATGTTTTCGGTGGCGGTCATCACCATGGAAGTGTCGCGCCGGGACGGGGCAACACCGGGCCAGACAGCGTTGCGGGTCGGGCGCGGCCTGGTGGGCAATGCCCTGCTGTGGGGCGTCGCCCTGGGGGTTCTGGTCAACATCTCCGGCCTGGAGTTGCCTGAAACTGTCGATTCGGTAACCGGTATTCTGGCGGCATCGGTCATTCCGGTGGCCCTGTTTGGCCTCGGGGCGGCCCTGAATGAATACAAGCTTCGCTCAAGCTGGGTGCTGGCAACCATGCTCACCGGGGTTAAACTGGTGGTGCACCCGTTAATTGTGTGGGTTTTGATGGTGCCGCTGTTGGGGGCGCCCATGGAGCTGGTGCGCCCTGCGGTTTTGCTAAGCGCCATGCCTGCGGGGTTAAATTCGTATATATTTGCCACATACTACAAACGCTCCACCAGCGTTGCAGCCAATTCGGTGTTGATATCGACAGTGCTGGGGCTGATTTCTATCTCGGTATGGCTGGTGCTACTGTCCTGATGTCCTGAGTTTTTGACCAACAGATGCGGGTTTTACAAAGAAATGAAAATTGAAGTTCTGACCACCGCCACCCAGAGCGATATCGTCGAAAGCGGGCTGGCCAAAGCCTATGTGGTGCATCGGTTGGGGGATGCACCGGATCGCAATGGGCTGCTCGAAGAGGTGGGCGGTCGCATCCGCGCCATTGTCGGTTGGACGGTGGATGCAAAACTGATGGACAAATGCCCAAATCTGGAGGTGATTGCCAATCCCGGTGTGGGCTATGACGGGATTGAAATAGATGCCGCCATCGAGCGCAAAGTACGCGTCACCAACACCCCCGATGTGCTGACCGATGCCGTGGCCGAAATCACCCTGGGGCTCATGATCGGTTTGTGCCGGCGCATTGTGCCTGCCGACCGCTATGTCCGCGAAGGCAAATGGGCCCAGGCGAATTATGAATTTACCGGCGAGCTGACCGGCAGGACGGTGGGTATTTTAGGGCTGGGCCGGATCGGCAAGGAGATCGCCGTGCGCTGTCTGGCCATGAAAATGCGGGTGGTTTATTTTGGCCGGAACCGGCAGGCCCATCAGCCTTATATTTACTACGACCGATTGGAAGATATGGCCCGGGACTGCGACTGGCTGGTGGTCATGGCGCCGGGCGGGCCGGGCACTGACGCGATTGTAAGTCGGACCGTTCTGGAGCAACTGGGGCCAAAAGGCATGCTGGTCAACATGGCGCGGGGGTCGCTGGTTGATGAGG
>JAADFY010000107.1 GCA_013152625.1 Alphaproteobacteria bacterium | reverse complement strand
GCCGGAGGGCCAGCGTTTGGAACAGCGCGGGTTTAGCGCGTCGTGACAAACGCGGTGCGACCCGTGAGGCAAAAAGGAGCTCAGCGAGCTTCAACGCGAGCCGGCGCAAGCGCCGCCCTGCCGGAGGGCCAGCGTTTGGAACAGCGCGGGTTTAGCGCGTCGTGACAAACGCGGTGCGACCCGTGAGGCAAAAAATGAGCCCGCGGGCGAGAACAGTTCAGGGCGTAAGCGACCTAAAGTTTGTACAGAATTTGATCAACCCAGAAACGTTCGAGCCGGGCCAGCGCCGTGTTCAGACTGTCGAAGCCCTCTTTGGACAGGCCACCCACCTGCTCGATGGACTTCATATGCCGGTCATAAAGCTCGTCGATCACCTCGGCGACTTCCTCGCCCTTGGGCGTGAGATGCAGCCGGACCGAGCGACGGTCGGTGCGTGAGCGTTCCTGGTGAATGTAGCCCGCATCCACAAGCTTTTTCAGATTGTAGGATACATTGGACCCCAGATAATATCCCCGGGAGCGCAGTTCACCTGCCGTTAGTTCCGAATCACCGATATTGAACATCAAGAGCGCCTGGATCGGGTTGATATCGTCCCAGCCCATGCGATCAAATTCATCCTTGATCACATCGAGCAGGCGGCGGTGCAACCGCTCGACCCGTGATACGGCCTCGAGGTAGCGCGGCTTGAGCCCTTCCTCGTCCTTTGAAGCAACTGCCTTGATTGCTATTTGTGCATTTCCCATTGTCTTTCGCCTTTTTCCCGTAACCGTCCGCACGATTTTTCGTGTCTTGAAAGGGCACATTAAGGTGGGCGCCAATAAGATCGGCTTAAGATTCAATCTTAAGGATAGGTTACTGAAACAAAGAAAGAATTTGGCTTTCCAGAACGTTACACCAGTTGTGAAAATGTCAACCATACCCCTTGCCCCGGGGCCCTGTTGACGGGTCAGCGAGCTGTGTGGGCTTTGCGGGATTGGCCTTTGGTCAGGACGCGCTAATCCTGGGCGGGACTGGCGGACTGAACATGTTCGCACCCGGGATCGCGGGGGCTGAATACCAGCCGGACCCCGGTATGCCCGGCGGAGGAATCCGCCCGCACACCCGTGCGCGCCGCAATACGATAGCGAAAGCAATAGCTCTTGTGGCAGAGATAGGATCCGCCCTTCAGCAAATGGCTTTTTTCCTTAAGCGAATTTGCGTTCAGCCCCCGCGCCATCCGGGACAGGGAACGCACGCGAAACATATCAAGACACCATTCCCACACATTGCCAACCATGTGATGGAGCCCGAATTCATTGGCTTCCAACGTGTCCACGGGCGCGGTACCTAAATACCCGTCCCGGGCGGTGTTTCCTTCAGGAAACGGGCCTTGCCAGTTGTTGCACAGGGGGGTGTCTTCCGTGGGTTCTGTATCGCCCCAGGGGTAGACCCGGAGGCCGGCGCCGCCCCGTGCGGCATGCTCCCATTGTGCCTCGGTTGGCAATCGCCCCCCGGCCCAGGCCGCAAACGCCATGGCGTCGTTCCACGAGATATGGGTCACCGGATGATCCGCGATCCCCTCTACCGAGGAGCCCGGACCCATGGGATGGGCCCAGTCGGCCCCCTCCACCTTGCGCCACCAGGGGGTTTGTATTGGCGCGGGCAGTCCGTCCGGCTTTTGTCCAGAAAAGATTTGAATACCAACGACCAGCCATAACGCTCAGCATCGGTCTTATAGCCGGTTTCGCCAACAAACTTTGCAAACCAGCTTGTGGTAACCGCGTAGGGATCGATGCGGTAGGGTTTAAGGAGAGTTTCTCGAACCGGCCCCTCGCCGTCCTGAATAAAAACGGGCCTACCTATTGGTGCCGACACAGGAGCGCCCGCCTGATATTTCGACCAACCGGGCTGGCGGGGCCGGTGTTTCTGGAATTGCTGACCCGGGGGAATTTTTTCCCCCCGGCACTTCATGCAGGCGCTTTCCCCCCGAAGGATCACCACACCCGATCTTGCCTTTTTTACCCACTGTACCTGCCTTTCCGCGTCTCGTTCATTGGGCGCGCTTTTTTAACATCGGCTACCATATTCCCGGTCTAAGTCAGTGTTTCGCCAGTTTCATAGGCGTTGCGTGTCGGGTCCGGATCCACCCAGCGCGCTGTCTCGGGCGGGCTTGTGGCCCGAACCCAGTCCCGGATCACATCAACCCGGGCGGCCTGCACAACCTGCATGCCGGCAATCCGTTCCGGACACCAGTCCTCAAGCAATTGCCGGGTGAGATCGGCAAGAACACTTTGGCTGGCCGGTAAATCTGCGAGATTGACCAGTTCATCGGGGTCCGACGCCAGGTTGAACAGCAACGGGGCATGACCGTCGAACCAGACCAGCTTGTGGTCCCCGACGCGTACCATTCGATGCCGGACGTCACCGGTATCGATGTTCATCAACCCACCATAAAAGCTGCTGGTACAGGTATCGGGCCACGGGCCGTCAGCCCCAAGCCCGCGACCGCGCTGCCCCGGTAAAGGCTTTGCCTCCCCAAAACTCAGAATTGACGCTGAAAGGTCGAACAGGCTGGTGACACGGGTGTCGGTCGTGCCCGCTTTAATCCCCGGAGCGCGCACGATCAGCGGCACCTTCGTGCTCTGATCATACATCACGCTTTTCCACCACAGCCCGCGTTCGCCCAGGCACTCGCCGTGATCTGAAGTATATATCGACACCGTGTTGGCCCGTGCCGCCACCGTGTCGAAAATCCGCCCCGCAATCCGGTCGATCATGTGCACAAGCCCGTAGTAGGCCGCTCGGCTGGTCTTGATCGCATTGTCGGAAAGGTCGGCGACTTTGCCCACCCGCCGCCACTGGGCAATCGCGGGATGCTCTTTGGCCGGCGGCGCAATTCGGGGGCCGGGCAACGAATCATAAAAGGGCTGATAGTCCTTTTTGCGCGCGATATAGGGCGGATGCGGACAAAACAGGCTGATCAGAATGAAAAATGGCCGCCCTGTTGCAGCGCGTTGCGCCATCAGTTTTTCAAGGGTTGCTTGCGCCTGCGCCGCCACCGCCAGATCATAGGCCTGATACGATGTTTCCCCCGGCCCCGAAAACTCAAGTTCCGGGCCGTGGTTGCCCCGGGCTTTGTTCAGCGTTCCGATATCGGGTGGCGCGCCACCGGGATAATTTGCGCCAATGTCGCCAATGGGCCGGCTGGCAAATCCGTGGGTCTGATCGGGCCCGTAAAAATGCATCCGCCCGACAAGGTGGCAGTCATAGCCGGCGTCACCCAGCGCATGGGCAATCGTGGGGATATCTGAGGCCAGGTAATTGTCGTTGTTCAGAACCCCGGAATGATGGGGTTCGAGGCCGGTCAGAAATGCCGTGCGTGAGGGAACGCAAAGGGGCGAATTACAATAGAAGTTCTCAAACCGAACCCCGGACTTGGCGAGCCGGTCAAGGCCTGGGGTCATCGCGAAATCATCCCCGGCGCACCCCATTACACGAGCGGCATGCTGGTCCGTCATGACCATGACGATGTCAGGTCTCGGGTCGTCTGCTCTTGGATCGTCTGCTCTTGGAATCCCGGGTTTTGGATCGTCTCTATATTGCTCGCGCACCGATAAACCTCGTGATAATTTCAACCATGCTGGTCTAGACAATTATTTACTCATATGTATAGTATTTTCCAATACGGAATGAAACACAAAACCAACATCGGAGGAAAACATGCTCTTTATCAACGGCTTAACGAAATATTCTCGAGGGGCTCGCAAAACCCTCGCAGCGGCAGTTGCTGTGGGAATAATGGGATTGGCTGGACCAATCACCGTCGAAAGCGCTTTTGCGCAAAGCTACCCGACAGAGCCTATCCAGGTGATCATTCCGTTCAAACCAGGCGGCCGGACCGATACCGTTGCCCGTCTGATCGCAGAAAAAATCAAGGAAAAAGGCTGGCTTGACCAGCCGATGGTTGTAACCAACGCCCCCGGGGGCGCCGGAGCCAACGCAGTCAACCAGATGCGCCGTGGGGATTCCGAGGGGTACACCATTGTGCACTGGCATCATCAGGCGCTGATCGCCATGGCGATGGAGCTGGGTGATTTCGGATTGGAAGATTTCAAATCCATCGGGTACACGGGGGGTGGCAGCCCGGTCTGGGCGGTTCGCGCAGATTCTGAATTCAATACCATTCAGGAACTCATCGATCACCTCAAAGCCAATCCGCGTTCTCTGGTTGAAGCCGTTGGCATTGGCTCGATCCCCCATTTCGTGGGGGGCATGTTCGCCAACGCAGCCGGGTTTGAAACCCGCTATGTAACCGCGAACAGCGGCGCGGACCGCCTGCGCCTGTTGCTGGGCGGCAATGCGGACGTTGCGCTGTTCTCGGCTTCAGAGTTTCTCGCCCAGGGCGATACCATGAAGGCGCTGGTCTATTTCGGGCGCGAGCGGTTGCCAAACATGCCGGATGTGCCCACAGCTACTGAACTGGGCTTTGATGTGTCCTGGGCAAACCCGAACTGGTGGCTGGCGCCGGCCGACACCCCGGACGAAGTTGTTGCCGTTCTGGCGGCCGCTTTGGAAAAAGCGATCAACGACCCGGATATTACGGCCCATTTCGTCGCCAACACCCTCGAGCCCTACTGGATGAGTGGTCCCGATGCTATGGAAGACGCAACGAAAACGCTTGCCGAACTGAAAAAGGTCGCGGCTACCATAAACTAGCAAACCTGTGGCGGGCGCATCTGGTGCGCCCGCCCGATCACGTGCTCCTGATTGAATTTTAAGGCCCCATGCAAATTTCCCGTCGCAAACTGAGGGCCCTGGGTGATCTGGGGTTATTGGCCGCCGTTGCCGTTGGCGTGTCCGTACTTTTTATCGGGGCGGCTGACCTGCCCGCACCACGATTTGAACCGCTCGGTTCTGCGGCAATGCCGAAAATTCTGGGCGTATTGCTAATCCTTCTTTCCCTGCCGATCGCCTTCAGGGCAATACGAAACCTGCTGCGCCGTGACCCTGCCGATGCGAAACAGGAACCGCCGATTCAACTTCCCCATCGCGGCGTGCTGGTGTTCGGGGCGCTGTTGGCCTATGCGGCGGCGCTGGATTTCGGGCGGGTGCCATTTGTGTTGGCCACCACTGTGTTTGTTGCCCTTTCGGGGATGGCCATTAGCGGAATTTCGGTGCGTTCCGTGTTGATCTATATTTTTCTCGGACTGGGGTTGTCGCTGGCGTTGTCTTATATTTTCACCAATTTTCTGTACGTAAGGTTCGCTTAGCCATGCTCGATGCATTCGCTGCGCTGTTCCAATGGCAGAATTTGATTTTGCTGGTCGGCGGCACTGCCCTTGGTATCGTGGTTGGCGCAATTCCGGGCCTTACAGCCTCAATGCTGATTGCCCTTACGCTTCCGCTGACATTTCGCATGGACCCCGTGGGGGCGGTTACCCTGTTGATCGGTCAGTATGTTGGCGGCATCTCGGGAGGGCAGATTACCGCCATTTTGTTGCGGATGCCGGGCACACCGGCCTCCATAGTGACCACCTTTGACGGTTATCCCATGGCCCAGTCCGACCGGGCTGAACGGGCATTGGCGCTGGGGATCACGGCCTCGGTGGTCGGTGGCATCATCTCGTGGTTCTTTCTGGCCGGCATGTCCCCCTCGCTGGCCAAGTTCGCCCTGCAGTTCGGCCCCTGGGAGTATTTTACTCTGGTTCTGATGGCGCTGGTGATGCTGGCGGTTCTTGCGCAGGGGTCCCTGGCCAAAGGGCTTCTGGCGGCGGCCCTTGGCATGGCGTTTGCCTTGCCCGGCATAGACAGCTCCATCGGGCAGGCGCGGCTCACGTTTGGCAACAGCGCGCTTTTGTCCGGGTTTGGCCTTTTGCCTGTGCTCATCGGGGCCTTTGCAATTTCACAGATCCTGCGCGATGCGTCGTCGCCGCGGACGACCAAAAAGGTCAAGGTGTCCCGGCGAAAGCTGCCGATCTATATTTCCGACATAAAGACCCACGGCCCCAATATGCTGCGTTCGTCGGTTATAGGCACCTGGATCGGACTTTTGCCCGGCATCGGGGCCAACATCGCCGCTCTGGTAGCGTATTCCACAGCCAAGCAGCTCTCCAAAGAACCGGAAAAATTCGGCACCGGGCACGAGCCGGGGGTGGTGGCGGGAGAGAGCGCCAACAATTCGTCGATCGGCGGCGCGCTGATACCCCTGATCACCATGGGAATTCCCGGCAGCGTGACCGAGGCAATTCTGATCGGCGCGCTGGTTATCCACAATTTGCAACCCGGTCCGCTCTTGTTTCAAAACTCCCCCGAAATCGCCTATGGCATTATTGCGGCGTATCTGGTGGCCAACTTCATCATGCTGGTGATGATGTGGGGGGCTGTGCGCCAAATCGCGAAGGTAATTTATATCCCCAAGGGGATGTTGCTGAGCGTGATATTGGTGTTTTGTGTAGTTGGATCCTATGCGGTAAACTCAAATTTTTCCGATGTCTGGGTGATGATCGCATTCGGTGCCATCGGGCTGGTCCTGGAAGCAACGAAAGTGCCCCTTGGTCCCTTCGTGATCGGCTTTGTGCTCAGTCCCATTGCCGAAGAGCAGTTGCGCGCTTCACTAATGATGTCGGACGGGGTCTGGAGTGACATTCTTGATCGACCCTATGCCCTGTTTTTTCTGTTCCTGGCTCTGGCTACCGTTGCCTGGCCCATGATAATGGGACGCCTGGCCCAAAAAAATAAAAAGTCCCGTTCATGAGCATCCTTGATCTCCCTTCGGGCGGGCGCAGATACTTGAAAATTGCCCAGGGACTGGCGGACCAGATCACTGCCGGCGAGTATCTTGCCGGCGACCGCCTGCCCCCGGAACGTGAGCTGTCGGTCAAACTGGCGGTCAGTCGAACCATCGTGCGCGAGGCACTTCTGGCGCTGGAGATCATGCGGTTTGTGGAAATCCGCGTCGGGTCAGGTGTGTTCGTGCTGCCCGAGGCCCTGCGTGATCACAACCGGGGCGAGCTGTTCAATGACGAAGATGTCGGCCCGTGGGAGGTGCTGGAAGCCCGGCGGGTGGTGGAAGGAAAAGCGGCCTATTTTGCAGCGCTGAACGCGGATGACGACATTTTGGGCCAACTTGAGGCCGAGATCGATAAAATGCAGGCCTCGGTAGACGACATTCCCCGGTTCGACAGGGCTGACAAGGCATTTCATGCGCTGATCGCCCGCGCTTCAGGCAATTCTCTTTTTGAGAGCTACCTG
>JAADFY010000106.1 GCA_013152625.1 Alphaproteobacteria bacterium | reverse complement strand
CTGGCCTCCCGGGATGTGGTGTCGCGCTGCATGACCACCGAAATTCGTCAGGGCCGGGGTGTCGGTGAGAAAAAGGATCATATCTTTTTGCATCTTGACCATCTCGATCCAAAAGTTCTCGCTGAGCGGTTGCCGGGCATAACTGAAAGCGCTTCTATTTTCGCCGGCGTCGATCTGACCCGTGCCCCCATTCCGGTCATTCCCACGGTTCACTATAATATGGGCGGCATACCCACCAATTACTGGGGCGAGGTGCTTGACCCGGTCGAAGGCGAACCCGACCGGGTATTGCCCGGATTGATGGCGGTGGGCGAGGCGGGCTGCGCTTCGGTCCATGGCGCCAATCGGCTGGGGTCCAATTCATTGATCGATCTGGTGGTGTTTGGCCGCGCCGCCGCAATTCGTGCCGGCAAGGTCGTCGATCGCACCGCCCCGGTGCCAGAGGCCCGTCCGGCCGCCCTTGAGGCTGTGCTGGACCGGTTCGACCGTTTGCGCCACGCGGACGGGGCGAACTCCACCGCCAGCCTGCGCGACAAGATGCAAAATATCATGCAAGAGGATGCGGCGGTGTTTCGAACCCATGAAACCCTGCAATCGGGCTGTGATCGTATTTCCGCCCTGTGGGGGGATCTTGGGGACATAAAAGTCACCGACCGGTCCATGATCTGGAATTCCGATCTTGTTGAAACCCTTGAGCTGGAAAATCTCATGGCCAATGCGCTCACCACGGTTTATTCTGCGGTTGCCCGCACGGAAAGCCGCGGCGCCCACGCCCGCGAGGATTTTCCGGACCGTAACGATGGCGAATGGCGCAAACATACGCTGGCCCGGATGGATGCGGCCGGCAATGTGGCGCTGAAATATCGCCCGGTCCGCGCCGATCCGCTGACTACGGAAGCCGAAGGCGGTATCAGCCTGGACAAAATTGCGCCCAAAGCTCGGGTTTATTAAGGTGTTGCCCGGTGAGAGGGCCTTGCCCATTTTGCCCGGTAATGTGAAACTGGATAACCGTGATCCGGGTCGTATTGGCCCGGTAACCGGTCGTTGTCACAATGGATGGTAACAAGAATTCGGGGGGCTTTTGAGCACGTAACGCTCAGGGTCCGGGCAAGACGTTCAGGACCTCAACTGAAAAAGGTACCAGTATGCAAAAATTCAGATGGATCGCAGGCGCTGTTTTACTCGCCACAACACTGGGTTATGCGTCCAGCGGCATGGCCGCCGCCGACACCCCCCGGGACGCAATCCTGCAGTCATGTGCAACAAATCTGCCGTTAAATGAGGGCCAGTGCGCGTGTCTGGCCGACAAGGCCGAGGCTGATCTCGACGAAAACATGTTCAACCTGTTCACGACAATGGTCAGCGATCCTGCCAATGTGGGCGTTTCCCTCGCCGAAGCCGGCGCCAGCGCCGAGGATATGCAGTCTTTGATGGCGTTCATGCAGACCGCGCCCCAGGTCTGCCAGGCCCAGTAACGCCTTACATAATCAGGCGGCGGGCATGTTGTCCGCCGCCGCGACCGCCGGCGAAAAGAAAACCCCCATGGTTCAGCTCACACTACCGAAAAACTCCCAGCCCCGCGAAGGGACAAGGTGGCAAAAACCGTCCGGCGCCAAAAATCTCAAAAAAATCCGAATTTATCGATACGACCCCGATAGCGACGACAATCCCCGCATTGATACCTACTTTATTGACCCCGACGGGTGCGGACCGATGGTGCTCGATGCGTTGTTGCACATCAAGAACACCATTGACCCGACCCTGACCTTGCGGCGCTCGTGCCGGGAGGGAATTTGCGGGTCCTGTGCCATGAATATCGACGGGCTCAACACCCTGGCCTGCACCAAAGCCATCGCCGAAATCAAAGGCCCGATCAAGGTCTATCCCCTGCCCCACATGCCCGTGGTCAAGGACCTCGTCCCCGATATGAGCAATTTTTATGCCCAGCATCGCTCCATCGAACCCTGGCTGAAAACCGTAACCCCCGAACCCCGTGCCGAATGGCCCCAGTCCCGTACCGATCGTGAAAAACTCGATGGCCTTTATGAGTGCATATTGTGTGCGTGCTGCTCCACGTCCTGCCCCAGCTATTGGTGGAATGGCGAGCGCTATCTGGGGCCGGCCGTTTTGCTTCAGGCCTATCGCTGGCTCATTGACAGCCGCGATGAGGCCACCGGTGAACGTCTGGATGATCTGGAAGACCCCTTCAGGCTTTATCGCTGTCATGCGATCATGAATTGCACCAATACCTGTCCCAAAGGTCTGAACCCGGCCAAAGCCATCGGCGAAATAAAGGCCATGATGGTGGCCAGACAATAGGGGCAAAACGATTTGTTGACCGCCATCCTTGAAGTAGACGACCCGGCAATGGCCCGGGCGCTGATCGTGGCGTTAAAATCCTACGGTTTTCATCCCATGGAAATGGGCGGCGATGCCCTGTCCGGGCTGACCGATCCGCTCGGATTTGGCGGCCAGTCCATTCGGGTGCCGGAAGATGAGGCCGCCGACGCCCGTATTCTGGCCGAAGCGCTTTATGCGCAGATGCGCAAATAATTTCAGACGACACCGGTCGCTATCTCGATCAAAAGCCCCAAACTGGCCATATTGTTTGATAGACAACACCGCAGGGTTTGATGCACACCTTCGCTCGGAGTGTGGCATTGTTAACAACAAGTGGTTGATGTGGAACCGCTGCTGGGCTAATCGCTATGCAATGGCGCCGGAGTTGCACGATGAGAATTGATTCTAGATACCGTGCAGGGATGGCAATCACCGCCGCAGTATTGTTGCTTGGTGCCTGTGCGTCTGCGGTTCCCTTTGGTAGCGGCGGCGGGTCCCAGGTCAATCTGGTGCCCAGTCCCGAACGGCTTACCCCGGTCGAGACCGGTGAGGTGGAGCAGGGCGAATTGCCTCCGGTTGGTTCTGTGTTGCCCGGTCCCCAGGAAGGCGGGCTTTACGATCCCGGCCTTGAAGCGGGGGAGATCAACGGCACGGCGGCCCTGGGGTTTCCAGCAATCCAGGACAATTCCTCGTTTGTAACCCTCGATGACATTGGTGCCGGCGGCGCCATTCAGGGCGGCCCATTAACCGAGGCGCTGTTGCTGGGGGGGTGGACGGTTCAGGTCGAAGATCTCACCTGCCGGCTGAACCTCGCCCAGACCATCAAGCAGGAAACAGACCGCTATCGGGCCTCGGCGCCCGCGTGTGTGGTTGCCGCCCTTGGCCGAGTGGCGTCCTGGCAGTTACTTGGCTCGCAGGTTCAGTTGTATAATGACAGCGGCAACCTGATTTCTGCTTTGTTGCTCTCGGGTGGCCGGTTTGTCGGCACGCTTCCAGGCGGCATTGCCATTTCCATGTTTCGCTAAATCGTGTCACCGAAAAGTGGATACCGGTTTTCGGAACAGCGAGGTGCGAGCCCCTATGCTCGCAGCAGCCGTCGGGCAAACAACACGCTTCAACAAGCAAACAGTGTCACCGAAATTGGATACCGGTTTTCGGATAAATGACACGCGTCAATAAGCAAAAAAGTGCCAGTGAGCCGGGCCGATGCGGGGTGGCGGACCGCTATGACCACCTGACCGGCAGCGGCGCCCTTCAGTTTGACGCAAAACAGTCAGCCTGCGCCCGCGCCCTCGACGAATTGAGCGCCGCCCTGGCCCGCCCGCCGCAAAAGGGGTGGTTTTCAAGATCGGCCAGATCGAAACCCCAGGTGCGCGGCCTTTATATCTGGGGCGGTGTCGGGCGGGGCAAGACCTTGCTCATGGACATGTTTTTTGACCGCCTGAAACTATCCGAAAGGCGGCGGGTGCATTTTTTTGAATTCATGGAGGAGGTGCATCTGGCCATTGGCGAATTTCGTCGAACGCAAAAGTCAGGTTCCGCCGGTGGCCGCGATCCGGTTGCAGCGGCTGCAGCCACCATCGCAAAGCAATGCAAATTGTTGTGTCTTGATGAATTCATGGTCACTGACATTACCGACGCCATGTTGCTCATGCGCCTGTTTGAAGCGCTGTTCGCCCACGGGCTGGTTTTGGTGGCCACCTCCAATATTCCCCCGGAGCGCCTGTATGAAAACGGGTTGAACCGGCAATTGTTTGCCCCGTTCGTGCCATTGCTGACCGCCCATGCCACTGTGTTTGAACTCGATGCGAAACACGATTACCGGCGCACCATGCTCACCCGGCATCCGGTTTACTTCTTTGGCGATCCGGTCGCTGCCCGGGCCGAAGTCGATGAAGTGTGGGCCGATCTGACCGGCGGCGAAGAAATAGTGCCGGTAATGATCGAGGTGCCGGGGCGGCAAATTGCGGTTCCGGCGGCGGCCCGGGGCGTGGCCCGGTTTAGCTTTGCCCAGATCTGCGAGGCCCCCCTTGGCGCCACCGACTACCTGCGTATCGCCCACCGGTTTCATACCCTGGTGATCGACCACATCCCCCATCTCGACCGGGCCCGCACAGACGCCGCAAAACGGCTCATCACCCTCATCGACACCCTTTATGATAACGGAATTAAGCTGGTGGCCTCCTTTGGCGCCCCCCTTGAAGAGCTGGGAGCCAACGAACGCACCAGTGCTGAATTCCAGCGCACCCTGTCGCGGCTCATTGAAATGCAGTCGGTGGATTATATCGCGCGTGCCCGCTCCCCGGCCCCGGCAAAACCCGAAGCCCCCCAAACCCAATAAAAGCCCTTACTTGCGCCCTGTTATGGTTAGCGCTAAGGGAGGGGTCATCAAGATTAAGGCACCTGCAAAAAGAGATATCCATGGCGCGAAGCAAAATTGCTCTGATCGGTTCCGGTCAGATCGGGGGCACGCTTGCCCATCTGGCGGCCTATGAGGAACTTGGCGATGTGGTCCTGTTCGATATTGTTGACGGTGTGCCCCAGGGCAAGGCCCTCGATCTGGCCCAGTCCGGCCCCATCGCCGGGTTTGACGCCGATTTGCAGGGCACCTCGGAATACAAGGGGATTGCGGGGGCCGACGTGGTCATTGTCACCGCCGGGGTGCCGCGCAAGCCCGGCATGAGCCGCGATGATCTGCTTGAGATCAATCTCAAGGTCATGGAGCAGGTCGGGGCCGGCATAGCCAAATACGCCCCCGATGCCTTTGTCATCTGCATCACTAATCCCCTCGATGCCATGGTCTGGGCCCTTCAGCGGTTTTCCGGTCTTGCCTCAAACAAGGTGGTGGGCATGGCCGGTGTGCTTGATTCGGCCCGTTTCCGCCATTTCATCGCCTCCGAGTTGAATGTGTCGATCAAGGATGTCACCGCATTTGTTCTTGGCGGCCACGGCGACACCATGGTGCCCCTGACCCGCTATTCCACCGTTGGCGGCATTCCGTTGCCCGATCTGGTCAAGATGGGCTGGCTGACAAAAGAAAAACTCGAGCAGATTGTCCAGCGCAC
>JAADFY010000105.1 GCA_013152625.1 Alphaproteobacteria bacterium | reverse complement strand
CAGCGCCCCCTGATCGTACATTTCCTGCCCGTATTGAATGGGCGAATCCCGTGCCCCGGTCCGGTCGCCGGTGGAAAGTGGCGTGCGGCCCGCTAAAACGAACATGGGAATATCGTCGGAGCGCGCATTGATCAGCCCCATTACCGCGTTGGCCAGCCCTACATTGACGTGCACCATCATGGCCGCCATGTCGCCGCTGGCCAGATAGTAGCCATGGGCCAGGGCCGGTGCGAGCCGCTCGTCGGCCACGGTCAGAAATTGGGGGAAATCACCGGTCGGTCCCGTCGCCAGTTCTTCGATCACCGGCGCGAAATCGCTGCCCGGATTGCAAAAGACATAATCCACGCCGACCGATTTAAGGCTTTCAAGAAGAGCATGCGCGGCGCTCGTTCTCATGAATCAGCCGAACATGGAGTTGGGGATGAACAGGGCGATCTGCGGGAACATCAATATAATCCCCACCGCCACCAGCATGGCCAGCCAGAATGGCCAGATACCGCGAAAAATGGTCACCATCGACACCCCCGGTGCGATGCCTTTCACCACAAATACATTCAGCCCCACCGGCGGCGAGATCAACGCCATTTCCAGCACCACAACGATTAAAACCCCGAACCAGATCATGTCGATGCCAAAACTTTGCAGGATGGGCTGGGCGAGGGGAACGGTGAGCACCAGAATGGCGAACCCTTCTAAAAAGGTGCCCAGAACGATAAACAGCGCCAGAATCAAGAGCACCACCTGCAGGCCCGAAAGGCCCGATTCAGTAATGGCGGTGGTCATGGCGAAGGGAATGCCGGTAAACGCGATAAACGTCTTGAACACAAAGGCCCCGAACAGAATGAAAAACACAGTCCCCGAAGATTTAAGGGTGCTCAGGAGCACCTGTTTGATTTCCGTCCACCCCAGACGCCCGCGAAAAAACGCCACCAGCGCCGCCAGCAGCGCCCCGATCCCCGCCGCCTCGATGGCCGAGAACACGCCAAGATAAATGCCGCCAATGGTCACCGTAATGATCGCAGTAATCCAGAACGCCCGGCCCACTGCCCGTAACCGGGCGCCAAGGGGCGCCGCCGCCGCGGCCTTCGGCGCCAGATTCGGGCGAAGACTGGTCAGGATCCAGATGGTGACGATAAACAACAAGGTGAGCATGAGCCCCGGCAGCACCCCGGCCATGAACAGGCGGCCAATGGAGACTTCGGTCAAAATGGCATAGACCACGAACCCCGCCGAGGGCGGGATCAATATGCCCAGCGTTCCCCCCGCCGCCACCGCGCCTGTGGCCAGAGAGTCCGCATAATTGTAGCGCTTCATTTCCGGCAATGCGACGCGGCCCATGGTTAAGGCCGAGGCCAGCGACGAGCCCGACAGGGCGGAAAACCCGGCGCAGCCAACGATGGTCGAGGAGGCCAGCCCGCCGCGCAAATGTCCGAACAGGGCGTGGGCGGCGTCATAAAGATCGCGGCTCATGCCCGACACTCCGGCCAGATTTCCCATCAGGATGAACAGGGGCAGGATGGTAAGAGAAAAGTTGGTCGATTCCGAGAAAATCTCCCCCGCCACCACCGGCAGCACAGCGGCCGGGCGAATGAGAAATATCCCCACCGCCCCCACCAAAAGCATGGTCGTGGCCACCGGCATGCGCGCCAGTAGCAGCGCGAACAGCGACCCGAACCCCAAAATGCCGATTTCAAGCCCGGTCATCAGTCGGTGAACGGGTTGGGGTCATCGGGGTCGGAAAAGTGGGCCAACCCCTGGGCCAGTTGCACCAGCAAAACCGCGCTGTAAATGCCCAGGGCCACTCCGAGCAGATAGTAAAACGGCTGGTGCAGGATTGCCATGTTGGGGGTGAAATCGCCACAGGGCACACCGCATCCCCCTTTAACGAACAGCGCCACAGAAGCAAAGCCCGATATGGCTGCCCCAAGCAGGCGCACGAAGGCGTCACTGAACCGGGTCACCCGCCGTTTGACGAAAAACCCGATCAGATTGACATTGACGTGGGAGCCTGAAATTCCCCCGTAGGATATGGCCCCCGCCACCGTTACCGCCAGCAGCACCGTGGAGACGTCCTCGATACCGAATATCGGGTCCCGCAGCACATAGCGCCAGATCACCGAAACGCCGGTAACCAGCGCCAGCGCCACCAGCGACACCGAAGAGATGACGGCGAGCAGCCTGGCCAGATGGCCAAGCCACTCTTCTAATGTTGCAAATGCGTTTTTCACGCCGCTCAGGTAACCCTACGAGCCGGCGCCCATCATGGCCATCATGTCGGCCCCGGTTACACCCGGCGCCAGTTCTTTGGCCTTGAAGGCGGCCATCTCGCCGGCAATGGCATCCAGAAAGCGCTGGCGTTCTTCGGCGGAAAGCTCGATCAGCTCGACCCCGTTTTCCACCGCCACATCAATGCCGCGCTGGGCAATCCGACCATACATCTGCCCCCCGGACCGCGACAGCCAGTCCCCCGACGCTTCGTTGATCCAGCCTTGTTCCTCCTCCGAGAGGGCATCAAAAACACCATTATTCATCAAGAGAACAAACGCTGAGCCGGACCCGGGAATGCCTACGGTGACGTAATTTGCCGGCTCATACAGCGCAAAGGACAAAAAGGCCGAGGGGTCAATGGCAATCGCGTCGATCACCCCGTTGGACAGGTTCTGATTGATCACATTGACCGGTTGCGAGACCGCCGAGGCTCCCAGTGCTTCCATGAACGGCACGTCCTGGGCCGAGGTGACCCGAACGGTCATGCCGGCCAGGTCCTCAAGGGCGCGCACGGGCTTGTTTCTGGTCATGAGCACCGGCGGGTCGTTGGCCCAGATCGCCAGCACTTTTGCGTTATATTCGCCCTCAAGGGTATCTTTGGCCCCGATCAATGCATCGGTGCAGGCCACCGCACTCGCGCACACCGTGGGCACCGTGATCACATTGGTCATGGGGAACAGTTGTGAGGTATAGCCGGGCAGGGCAAAGGCCACGTCGGCTACGCCGTCAATCAGGATGGAATACTGGCGCGGCGGTGCGGAATTAAGGGCGCCGGCGGGAAACTGCTGAATGCTCATTTTGCCCCCCGAAACCTCGGCCAGCTTTTCCGCAAACGGGGTGAACACCGCAGCATTCATCGGGTGGGCGGGTCCCATGAAATAGCTCAGGCTGAGCTGTTGGGAAAGCGCCGGGCCGGCGGCAACGCCGGCCACCAGAACGCTACCCAATGCAAGTGAAATCAAACGGTTCATATAAATTCTCCCTTTTTTGCGCCGGTTGGCGCCACAGTTAAATGTCGTTTTCTAGTTCAGCGATCCAGCCGCGCCGGAAATCGAATGGTAACCCTGAAACTGGATGATCCCCTCATATCCAAGGTTTCGCCCGATGCCGGAATTTTTGAAACCGCCAAATGGCCCTCTGCCGTCCTGTGCCGTAGGGCCGTGGGCGTTCACATAGGTGTATCCGGCCTCAAGCTGGCGGGCGATGCGCACGGCCCGGTCCATGTCTTCGCTCCACACCGAAGAGCACAGCCCGAATTCGCTTTCATTGGCCAGCGCGATCGCTTCTTCTTCGGTGTCAAACGTCATGATCGGCAACACCGGCCCGAATTGTTCCTTGCCCACAACATCCAGCCCGGCGTCGGGTTTGAGCACCAGAGTGGGGCGCTGGAAATAGCCCGTTTCGTAAAGTTCGGGGTCGGGCACCGTGCCCAGTTCCAAAACTTCCTCGCCGGCGCTTTTTGCCTCCCCGATCATGTCGCGAACGATTTTTTGCTGGGATTTGTTGTTCAGCGGACCCATGGTAGTCTCAGGCAGAAGTCCGTCCCCCACCACCTGCCGGTCGCACACCGCCCGCAAGCCTTCAACCACCGCGTCATAGCGCGAGCGGTGCACATAAAGCCGTTTTAACGCCATGCAGATCTGACCGGTGGACATGAAAGTGCCCATGTAAAGGCGCATGAACGCCCCGTCATCAAGAACGGCATCGTCCAGCACGATGGCCGGATCATTGCCCCCCAGCTCAAGGGTGACCGGGGTCAGGTTTTTCGCCGCCACCCCCATGACGTGCCGCCCCACCTCAACGGAGCCGGTAAAATTGACGTAAGACACATCCCGGTGCCCCACCAGCGCATCGCCGATATCTCCTGAATGTCCGGTGACCACATTGAGCACCCCGGGGGGCAGCAATTGCGCGATCTTTTGAATGGTAAGCGCCGGGGCAAGGGCGGAATTGGCCGAGGGTTTGACCACCACCGTATTGCCCGCCATGAGGGCCTGGGGCAGCTTGGCCCCAAGGATCGACAGCGGCCAGTTCCAGGGCACGATCAGGGCGGCGACCCCCCGGGGCTGGCGGGTGATGATCGTATCAAACGGCGGCCCGGCCAGTTTTTCGTCGGTTGCCAGCCGGTCGGCGTAACTTGCTGTAAGTCGGAACCGGTCCCCCAGCCGCGACATTTCGAGCATGGTTTCCTTGATGATCTTGCCATGTTCCCGGCAAAAAAGCCGCGAACGGTAGGCGACATCGCCTTCGTCGGCCACCAGGTGGTCGGCGATCTGGTTCAAAAGCCCGGCCCGCTCGGCATAGGTGGTGCGCGACCAGGCGGGAAATGCCTGCCGGGCCGCCATCACCGCATCATCGACATCCTCAACGCCGGCCCGGGCGGCGTGTCCGACCAGTTCGGACGGCCGGGCGGGGTTGTAAATGGGATAGGTTTGTCCGCCGCGCGCTTTTTGCACCGAACCGCCAATAAACAAATCGGTTTCAACAGGGGCGTCATGATCGGACATGGGGCAATCCTTGATTGTTTTTTCTCGCGTTGGTCAGGGAGCGAATTTTTACTTTTGCTTTCAGTTCGGCCTTGCAAAAAGCATGCAAAAAACAGGTTTGCTCGGACATATCGAGCAATTGGCGCCCATAGTTCGCGTCTTCGTCTGTTTCGATGAAAACGTGGGTTTCAAGCGGGTCGGCAGAACCCGGCTTTCCGGTCTTTCCCGTGGCACCACCGCGTGAAAAGTGCGCGTCCTGCACAATCCGGTAGCTTTTCAGGTCCTTTTTGGTGATTTTTGCGTATCGGCCCAGTTGGGTCATGAAACAAAAACCGATCCCGGCGGCAATAAAGCTGGCCGCATCCGGCGCCCGGCCGAGGCCGCCATTGTCGGACCCCTCTTCGCAGAGGAAAGTAAAAATCGACCCGTGCGGGTTAAACAGGTGCTGCTCCACCACCTTCATGCCATCATCGCGCAGGGTGCAGATGCCGCGCACATGCAGGGTGCGATCCTGATGATCGGTCAGGCTGCCCCCGGCCAGGGTTACGGTCTCATCGGTTTTGGGCGTCAGATCGCCCCGCACAATATGGCCCGCCCAGTCTCCCGGGGTGACTTGCGCGGCAGCAAACACAGGGTCCGGGTCTGCCGGACGCGGCCCGGACACC
>JAADFY010000104.1 GCA_013152625.1 Alphaproteobacteria bacterium | reverse complement strand
CGATTGGAAGGAAAAAAAATGATCTGGCTTAAATATATGCGGCAAACGGCAGTTGCGGCAGGCGTTGGTGCAATGGCGCTGGGGGCGTTCGGGGCGCCTGTTGTGCTGGCGGCACCGGCGGATATCGCACTGGTGGATTCCTATGAAGGAGATTGGCGCGGGCGGGGCACCACCCGGTTTGCCGGAGCCAGTTCTTCAGAGACGGTTTTGTGTAACCTGACCATATCCGATGCCGGGCCCGGCAAGGTTGTATTCAAGGGTCTGTGCGCCCTGGCGGCAGGCAAACTGGATATGCGCGGCGCCATGGCCTACAACAGCGCCGCCAATCAGTACGAAGTTCGCATGACCACAAACACCCCGTACGGCAGCGGAGCGATTGGCAAACGGCGGGGAAAGACCGTGAATTTTCAACTCATCGAGACCGATGAAACCAACACCTCCTTTGCCATCAAGGTCGAAATGGCGCTGGTGCCGGACGGACTTGACCTCAGTTTTTCGGTGACCAACCGGGCAACCGGCGCCGTAACAATCGCCAACGTGCCGTTCCGCCGCCGGTAATTATTTCGTGTGACTGGTATCTGACCGGTCCCGGGGCGCTGACCCCGGGGCCGTTTTTTTTTACGCCTGCAGCCAGCGCGACAGATTGGCGGCCACAAATGCGTCGTCGTTCAGGTGGGGGTAATCGGCACACACCCGGTCGATCAGTGCCCCCTGCCCCGGGCTCAAATTCTCATTTCGGTCCAAAAGCCATATCCCGTCGACAAAGCCCTGCCGCCGCAATATCTCGTGGCACCCGGAAATGCAGCCGGCAAAATTGTTGGCAACATCGAAAAACGCCGCATTGGCGTCGGTCACCTGGCTATCAAGGGCGAGAAGATCGGCGGGGACTGACCCGGCGCCCACCGCATCGTGACATTGCTGCAACAGACCAACTGCTTTTTGGGCCCACACGGACCAATGTCCGAGCAACCCGCCCTTAAAGCGCGCGATCACCGGTTGGTTGTCTCGATGAATAACAAACGGGGTCACCAGATCCGCAACGATATGATCGTCATTGCCGGTATACAAAGTGATGCGGTCTTCTGCCCTCGCCGCCACCACCCCGTGCAGCACATCGAGTGTTTTGTAGCGATCAAAGCACGCCACTTTTATGGCGACAACATTTTCAATGAGGGCAAACCTGCGCCAGAATTCCGCATCCAGTTCTATGCCCCCCACCGCCGGCTGCAGGTAAAAACCGATGATGGGGATTTGTTCGGCCACGGCGCGGCAATGGGTGATGATCTCGTCGTGGGAGGCCCCGCCCCAGGCCGCAAGGGACAACAGGCCGGCGTGGTAACCCAATTCCCTTGCAACCACAGCCTCGGCCCGTGCCGCTTCGGTTTTACCGGCGAGGCCGGCCACGGCGACAAAGTCCTTTTTGCCAAACCGGGCAATTTGTTGTGCCGCCAATGCCAGCACCGGCTGATAAAGCCCCACGTCGCGAATTTCGAACTGGGTGGTGTGCACACCAACGGCCAGCCCGCCAACTCCGGCCTCCAGATAATATTGCACCAGAGCTTTCTGCCGGCGCCGGTCGAACTCGCGGTTTTCATCGAGCATGAGCGGGCAGGCCGGAATGACAATCCCCCGGCGCATTGCCGCCAGCACATCAGCCGGCCAGTCGGTCCAGTTTTTCATCGCGGTTTCCTTTATCCCAGTTCCGGCCCGGCCAGTGCAAACATCCGGGCGGTATCACCAAATTCGGCCCCGCCGCGCACCATGCGCAGCAGCGGGCGCTGGCGGGTAAATCCGGCGGATTTTACCCCCTCCAGAAACCCGATCTGACCCTCGGGCACGTCAACAATTGTCGGTCCGGAAATCTCAGCCAGCAGAGCATGAAACAGGTCCATGGCCCTGTGGGTGTTTTCTGCGTTGATCGGCCCGATCTGGTGGGCGATCCGGCCAGCCCGGCTTAGCCCAAACCCGCCTTTTTGAGGGGCACGGTATGCCGGGCCGCCCCGGGCGGCCAGGTTGGTTAAAATCCCCGCCCGCTCAGCGCCAAATACCCCCCGGTCACAGGCAATGATCTCGTCCATGTGGGCCTCATCAACCGCCTCGACGGTGGTCGGCAATTCCGTTGAAGGCTGATCTTTGGCCCCGCGCTGCCAGCGGCTAAAACCAAAGCGCGGTGTAAAACCGAGCCGGGCATATACCTTTTCTCCATCCGGCGTGGCATCGAGCGCCGGGGTCCGGCCGGTATCTTCAAGGCCAGCGATCGCGGTGTTCAGCAGCCGTGTTGCAAAACCCCTGCGTTGCCAGTCCCCGGCAACCAGAACCATGGAAATCCAGCCCAACCGGGGGCCGTAGGGCAAAATGACCGCACTGGCCACCAGTCGGTCATCGGCGGTTTGAAAGCCAAATCCCGTTCCGGTTTCAAGCATCATCGCCCAGTCGGCGTCCACCTGGTTCCAGCCCGCCTCGGTAACCAGCGCCATAGCGCCGGAGATGTGACGGGGGGTCAGCGTGATGGGCGTGAGGGGCTCAGTAAACGCCATCACGGGCGTCAAACTGGGTTGGCTTGCCCAGATTTGGCATGTCCCGGGCCACCCAGTCAGCGGTCCATTCCATCATGCGATCCAGGGGGACGGTGGGATAACCAAAAAGGGCAGCCGCTTTTGAATTATTGGTCAGCCAGCCGGTTTCAGCCTCCTGACCGACAAAACTGACATCCCGGTCGAGCAATTCTGCAAATCGGTTGGCCGCCCAGCGCACCGAAATAATCTCCGGGCCACTTACGTTCAGGGTAAAAGCGGGCGAGCTGGCATGGGCGAGTGTTCGCAATATCTGGGCATTTGCATCGGCCTGCCAGATAACATTGACATGCCCGGCGGTGACATCGATCGGTGTGCCGGCGAGCACTTTATTCGCGATATCGAACAGCACGCCGTAGCGCATATCGATGGCGTAGTTGAGCCGGACCAGTGCGGCTTTGGTGCCGTAGCGCAAGCTGAAATATTCAAACATCCGCTCCCGGCCGACACAGGACTGGGCATATTCCCCCGGCGGGTTTAGCGCCATTGTTTCGGTGGCGCCACCGCTGACGACCGGCACATACGGATATACGCAGCCGGTGGAAAAGGCGACGATTTTTGAGTTCTGGTAGCGTTCGGCCACCAGCGCCGGCACATGGGTGTTCATGGCCCAGGTCAGTTCCTCGGAACCTTTTGAGCCAAATTTGCGCCCGGCCATGAAAATCACATTGGCCACATCCGGCAGGGCCTGGAGGGCTTCGCGATCCAGAAGGTCGGCGGCAATGGTTGTTATCCCGGCGGCCTCCAGTCGTTCCTGAAGCCCTTTGGTGGAAAACCGGGCAACGCCGGTGATCTGTTTGTCCGGTGCGGCGTTGGCAGCCAGCCGGGCCAGTGTGGGGCCCATCTTGCCCCCGACCCCGAGCACCAGAATATCCCCGTCCAGGGCACCAAGGTCATCGATGAGTGACTGGCCGGGGCGGGCCATGAAGGTCTCAAGCGCCGCCTCATCCTCAAACCGTGTCGGTAAATCGGTACTGTTCATCCAGTTTCCCCCCGCTGGACTGCGTCATGTTTTGATAGAAGCAAAACCGCAGTCTACTTCCCTGTTTGAGCGTGTCATTTATCCGATAACCGGTGCCCACTTATCGGTGACACGCTCCGGTCCCCCACCGCCGCCCGCATTTTTGCACTTCGGCGCGTTTCAACCGTTCGGTTACTTGGATAGTCCCGGCGCCGACCCCTGTCAACAAAACCCCGCATTTGGCAGCCCGACGGGTGCGGCACTTTTGTCCACCAACCACCTGTGTGACAAATGCCCGGAACCCGGTCCCCCATCGTATGGGCTACCGGCGCCGATTGTGGTATCAACCGGCTGGTTAATCACAAATGGTTGATATTGACATTTCAATTACTCCCCAGCCCGACCGTCGCCCTGCCCGGCCTTTGCGTGATCCGGAACGGACCAGGGCGCGCCTGCTTGAAGCAGCCCGGCGCGAGTTTTCCGAGCATGGGTTAAGCGGCGCCCGGGTGTCGTCGATTACCGCCAGCGCCGGGGTCAACAAGCAGCTTCTTTACTACTATTTCGGCGATAAGGAGAGCCTTTATGCCGAGGTGATCGAACGCGCCTATGCTGATCTCCGGTTGGGCGAACAGGCCCTCGAACTGGACCGCTTTTCGCCCCGGGAGGCGATGGAGCGGTTTATCGAATTTAATTTTGATTACCTCGCCGAGCACCGCTATTTCGTCGCCCTGCTCAACGATGAGAATATTCACAAAGCCCGTCACATCAGGAAATCAGAACAGCTTGCAGGCATGCACGAACGGCTTGGCCATACCATCGGCGCGGCCCTGAAGCGCGGGCTGGCCGACGGTACGTTCAAACGGGCCATCGATCCGGTCGAACTGTATATTTCGATCGCATCGTTGTGCTTTTTTTACCTGTCCAACAACCATACCCTGTCGGCGATCTTTGACCGCGACCTGTCCACGCCGGCCCAGTTCAAACGCCGCCGCCAGCACATACTCGATCTGGTCATGGGATATCTGACCGCGCCGGGTGAATAACCAGATTCGTACCCCCCACACCTGGAACCTAATGATTGTCCCGGGGAATGCCTTTGCTCTGGGCGGTGCGCTGATATTTCACAGCCGGCTTCAAAACCGCCCCATCGCCAAGCTGGGTGATCATGGAGCGCTGGATCTCCTGCCAGGGGGGGTGGTGGTCGGGATATTTGTACCCCCCCGCCGCTTCCAGCCTTGCCCGCCGCTCCGCCAGTTCATCGTTTGAAATCAATACATTGACTTCGCCCACGTTCAGGTCAATGCGCACCCGGTCTCCGGTTTTTAGTATCGCCAGATTGCCGCCAGCGGCAGCTTCGGGCGAGGCATTCAGGATGGACGGTGACCCAGAGGTACCCGACTGACGCCCGTCACCGATGCAGGCCAGATCGGACACCCCTTTTTTTAGCAGATATTCCGGCGGGCGCATATTGACCACTTCAGCCGCACCCGGATACCCAATGGGCCCTGCCCCGCGCATGAACAGCACACAATGTTCGTCAATTTCGAGCGCTGGATCATCAATGTGCTTGTGATAATCCTCGGGGCCGTCAAAAACGATAGCCCGGCCTTCAAAGGCGTTGGGGCTTTCCGGGTTGGACAAATACCGGGTGCGAAATTCCGGTGAAATAACGCTTGTTTTCATAATCGCATTGTCAAACAGGTTGCCGCCTAGCACGAGAAACCCCGCCTCCCCCTTGAGCGGGTTGTCAATCGGGCGAATGACATTCGTGTCGCCAATTTCCGCGTTCGCACAGTTTTCGCCGATGGATTTGCCGTTTACCGTTGGCGCGTCGTTGTGGATCAGCCCTTGTTTCATGAGTTGGCCGATCACGGCGGGCACGCCGCCGGCACGGTAGAAGTCCTCGCCCAG
>JAADFY010000103.1 GCA_013152625.1 Alphaproteobacteria bacterium | reverse complement strand
TGAAAGAACACCCACGCTCACAATTATACATGCCAGGCACGGCGAGGTGCGAGCCTCTATGTGAGCAGCCGCCATTAAGGAACCTACGAGGACGGAGCGCCGCCTATGCGGCGCCCCCGCGGAGGCCGGGGCAACGCCCCGATTAGCCGTGAGCGAAAAAATACCGCGTGAGACAAAAAAGCCCTCCTCTATACCGCGCTGGCGACCTGCTCGGTGGCAACTGCGGTTTCCGGGGCGGTTTCGCGCCGGCGGAAGGAATGCGCCCGCCATAACTCGAAAATAGCTTTGGCCTCCTGGGCTGAAAGCGTTTCAAAGCGGGTGCGCACATTTTCCAGATCGTCCGGCGTAATCGAGTTTCGCCAGGGGACAGCCGACGCCACTGCTTCAAACAGCTGCGGCGTTAATCCAAGGGCCCGCGCCGCCACGGTCATGGCCACATAGTCCTGGGTTGCCAGCCATTTGACCACGATTTCCGGCTTTACATTGAGCAAGACCGTCAGGCCGGCCGCCACATGGTGGCCGTAGCCAAACCGGGCGAACCGCTCCAGTGATTTGGCGTCGAGCCGTTTACGGTCGCTAAGCGCCTTGACCTGGTTCCAGGCGATTTTCCATTCCGTGGCATCAAACCCGGCCCGGTTGCGAATGCGATTGTAGGCCACGGCCTGGGCCTGCGACATGATCGGATCGTCGGGTTTGGCCTCACTTTTGACCACCTTGCGCACCAGCGCCCGCCCGGCCTCGCCCACTTCGATATTTACCGCCTTCCAGTCGATATCCTTGCGCGCCCGCAGCACATTGGCCAGATCCGCGTCTCCATTGGCCCGGCTCATGAGCTTCGGCAGGGTTCCCGAACCGATTTCGGCATTCTCGTTATTCACCAGCTTGCTGATGGACTCCGATTGCCCGTGTTCGACAATCGCGCCACCCACCCGGTCGGTTACCTTTTGCCGGCCGGCGATGGCCACACGGTGTTTTTCGGATTTCGAGCCCACAATGTCGATCAGATCATCGTCCGACAGGACATTGGAAAATTCCAGAAGCGGCTGCGCCACTTCAATATCATCATTGGCCAGCTTTAAGACAACGGTGCCCGGCGCCCGTTCCAGCGGCGCAAACAATTGCGCCACCTGCACCCGGGCTTCGGTTTCCACCAGATCGGCTAGCTGGCACAGCACTTCGTCATACTGGGCGACCTGTTCATCGTCGCACCGGCTGGCAACATGGCTGAACAGATGCGCCATATTGCGTATCAGATTGTCGCACTCACCGATATTCGGGGTGCCGTTTAGCGCCCGAAAGTTCTCGAACGCCCGGCCCGGCCCTTTTTCATCCAGCATGTGTCATCTCCCGGCATGATTGCCATTGACCCACATCCTGCACGCAACATATGCAACTGCGCTGAAACCGCACGGTACAATTTGATTAAAACCGGCTCGGAGAAGTTAACTATGCGTTAACCATCTTTGATCGCCAAGGCATTGATCCGGTAGGGTTTTTGCCGCCAGATGCGCACAGTGACTTCATCACCCGCTGCAATTTTTCCCTCCCGCTCCACCCAGCCCAACAGCCCCCGCCGCCCCTTTGCCGCCAAAACAAAAGCTGTGTCCATATCCTGAGGACCGCCGCAATGTTCGGCAGTGGACTGTCCTGCGATCCGGCATGGCCCATTGTCACCATCGATGCGCACCACCGCCCCGGAGGCGAAAAACAGCTGGGTACGCGGCGGCAGTTGGGTCAGGTTCGCAATTCCATCGAGTACAATATTGCCCCCGATCCATTCCGCCGCCAACCGCTCGATCCCCATGACCTTGGCGATCTCTCCAAGTTCGGCGCGTGAAAGAATGGACAACTGCCGCTCGTTGCGAATGACCGTGCCCCGGGGGTACCAGGGTTCGCGCCCCCCTGATTTCCGGGTCAGGCCGCTGTGATAATCTCCGGCAATGCCCGCAAAGCCCAGGTTTATGTGCGCAACGCTTTTGGTCACAAACCCCGATCCCCGGGCGACAAACAAGCCGCCAACGAAGGCCGTGGTTTTTTGTTTTTCTATCTCGTCGGACATGTCATTGCCTCGGTCATTCCTGCGCGCCCGGGTTTTCAACCTGAAAAATCCAAACCGAGGTTGCACCATGGTCGCGTCGGTCGAGACGGGCATGTGGCGGCAATGCCGGGCTGGCGCCTTTAGCCTCTTCGAATACGATGGTCGCCCCTGGTGCGATCCACCCCCCCGCCAGCGCCGAACCAAGGGCCTGCTCGCCAAGGCCCTCACCATAGGGCGGGTCGACAAACACAAGCCCGGCACGGCCAAATTTCCCCACCGGCCCCAGATCGGTGGCGTTTCGGCGCAGCAGCCGGGATTGGCCGCCAAGCCCGAAATTTTCCATATTCTGGCGCAACAGCGCCCGTGCCTCGATTGAGTGATCTACAAACAGGCACCGGGCCGCACCCCGGGATAAAGCCTCGATGCCCATGGCCCCGGTGCCCGCAAACAAATCGAGCACCTCAAGGCCGGCAAACCCGTCCGCCAGCCGCGAGGTCAGGATATTGAATATCGTCTCGCGCAACCGGTCTGCTGTCGGACGAATGTTATTGCCTTGAGGGGACGCAATGGGACGGCCGCGAAACCGGCCGGCAATGATCCGCATGCTAGGTCCCGGACCTATAAACGGGGGCGATATGGCGCTTCAATTGGCAAAAATATGCACGAAGAAGGGCGAAAAGCGGGTCTACATCCCGGTTGAGCCTTTCGACATAGCAGATTGCAGCCAACTGAGCGGTATTTTTGTTCGGCAACCCGATCACCCAAGAGCCTTGCTTTGTTCTTGCGCCTGTCATGTGAACAAACTGGCTCAAACCATATCCCCTCCGTTTATAGGTCCGTGACCTAAAGCTTATGGTCGCCGGGTCCGGGGCCGCCGGTCCCCCCGATCGGCGGGGCCGGTGGGTTTTGGCCGCCCTGGTTTGCCATCCTGCCCATCACGCTTTCGCTTGACCGGTGGCGGCACATATTTCTCGGCGGGACGGCCATCGGTAAAATGGATTTTCTGTTGGCGACCGCCCGGTGGCGGAACTTCGTCATTAAGCGCTGAATTCAGCCGCTCCCGCCGTGGCCCGGCGTCAAAATCCACCTCCGCCTTTTCGGCCAGCCGCTGCCCGAGCTGGTCCTTTAGAACCTTGGTGCGCACCTGTTCGATCTCACCGGGCTTCAATTCGCCGAGCTGAAACGGGCCAAAAGAAACGCGAATGAGCCGGTTCACCTGAAGACCCAGGGTACCGAGGACATTTTTAACCTCACGGTTTTTGCCTTCGCGAAGGGTGATCAACATCCACACATTGTCGCCCTGTACGCGCTCCAGCGTTGCCTGAATGGCGCCGTAATGGACCTTGTCCACGGTAATCCCGTGGCGCAACTGGTCGAGCCGCCCCTGTTCGATTTTGCCGAATGCGCGCACCCGATAGCGCCGGGCCCATCCGGTCGTGGGCAATTCCAGCACCCGTTTCAGCCCGCCATCGTTGGTTAAGAGCAGCAACCCTTCTGTATTGTAGTCCAGCCGTCCCACGGTCAGAACCCGGGGCAGTCCATGTTTGGCAAAAGCCTCAAACACGGTGGGCCGCCCCTCGGGGTCTTGCTCGGTGACCATCCTGCCCGCCGGCTTATGATACAGCCACATGCGGGTTGCGGCTTTGGCAACCAGTGGCTTGCCGTCGATCTGGATCGTATCAGCGGGTGTGACCGTAAAAGCGGGGGTCATGACTTTTTCGCCATTAACCGCCACCCGCCCGGCCATAATCCAGGTCTCCGCCATCCGGCGAGAACATAAACCCGCCCGGGCAATGAATTTGGCAATTCGGTCCCCGGTTACCGGGGCTTTGGAAATCTGTGGCATGTGCGCCCTTGGGATGAAAAACCTGCCCGGCGCCAGCGCCGTGCGTGCTTTAATTGTTGACCAGTGCCGCCTTGATGTCGGCCGGGCAGGCTGGGTCTTCAAGGGAAACGAGATCACCGGACGGGGTTAAACAGATGAACTCCTGGTTGCCCACTTTGGTGAACAGGCGTTCAGGCGGTGAAAACAGGCCACCCCCGCCCCCCGACTGGGCCGCACGTGCTTCGCGCAATGCCCGATAACGCGCCGCCAGAACCCCCGCTTCAGTGGGGGTCAGACCGCGCCCTTCCATATTTACCCGTTCCACAACCAGCCCGGAGCGAATGCGCCGGATATCGGCGTTGCTCAAGCCGGTCGTATCCAGGGATACCTTGTCGGAATCCACTGGCAACGCGCTGGCAACCGAGGTGCGCGGCGCCGGCAAAGCGGCCCCTTCGGCGGGCAGAACCAGAGGTCCGCGGGGTGTGGAAATTCTTTCTTTTTCCTCCCGGGGCATCAGTCCGATACCGATCAGAGTCTCGTTGACCACATCACGCTCAAAGGTATTGCCGTCGACAAACGCATTTGTACCTTCCAGCGTCGTGCAGCCGGAAAGGGCCACCAATGCGGCAATGGCAAAAACCGGTGCCATTCGAATTTTCAGCCCCTGAGTTCCAAAACGTCCGATTCGCACCTGCATCACCCCTTCAACCCCATACCGTTTGTCGCGCCGTGTTGCGCCATTGCTGTTTGTATCAAGGCCCCGGTTTCCCCAAGCCCCAGTTTCCCTAAGCCACACTTGGCCAATAGCTTTCGAATTGGACCAGATTGCGGTCATTTTGTGCCACGCCGTGGAAACACCATATCAAATATCATCAGTCCGAGGCCAGCAGCGATTCCAATATCGGCAATGTTGAACACATACCAATAGAAACCGCCAATGTGGAGAGAGAAAAAATCGGCCACCGCACCATAGGCAAACCTGTCGAATAAATTTCCCAACCCGCCCCCGAGTGCCAGAGCCAGCCCCCAGCGGTTGACCGCCGAGGTCGTGCGCCACCACCAGCCGACCAGAATGAGCATGACCGCCCCGATCAGGGCGGCAAGGAACAAAGGCGATAACCCGGAGAGTAGCCCATAGGAAACCCCGGTGTTCCACACCATCACATAATCGAAAAACCCGGTTATCTCGATACGATCCCCGGGCAGCCAGGCCCCCACATCCACCTGAAAATATTTGTGGGCCCGGTCGACCCCGAACACAAAGGCAAAACCGAGCAGGGACGGCCAGCGGCGAACGGGCCGGGGCGGCACGGCCCCTGCCGGGGGCATGGTCACCGGCGAAGTTCCCCCAGTTCGCGCATGGCCGCCGCATCGCGCAATGAAAGGTCGGGATAGTCCGGGTCGGTGCCCACTTCAGCCAGGATTTTCCATGAACGGGCGCAGCGTTTGCCGCTGGCGGGGGCAAAAACCACCGCCACGCCGGCCACGTCATCGAGCCGGAAAGCAGAATCGGGCCCCTCGCCTTTTACGACTTCAATGCCCGAGGTAATGGCGATTTCAGCCATGTCCTGCCCCTCCAGCGCGACCATGAGTTCAGGGTCTGAAACATACACCTTTGGCGCCGCCTCC
>JAADFY010000102.1:953-6825 GCA_013152625.1 Alphaproteobacteria bacterium | reverse complement strand
CCCCGGACCTGATCCGGGGCCTCGTTCAACTTGCGGTGAGGTCCCGGCTCGAAGGCCGGGACGGTATGTACTTCTCCAAAGGCACAAGCCTCAAGCTTATCTCTGACTTTGAGTATAGCGAGCGCGAGCGGGCGCGCAGGCGAGGTGCGAGCCTCTATGCTCACAGCCGCCATTAAAGAACTTACGAGGACGGAGCGGGCGTTTAGCCCGCCCCCGCGTCGGCGAGGTGCGAGCCGTTACGCGAGCAGCCGCCACTAAAGAGCCCGCTCCGCCGAAGGCGGACCAGCCGTGAGCGAAAACAAGAGGGAAGTGCGAACCTCCAAGGGCAAAAGAACTCAAACGCTCACAACTTATACATGCCAGCCCCACAACGAGGACGGAGCGGCCCTTTAGGCCGCCCCTCGGAGCCGGTGAGCACTTGCGAACTCGGCGTGAGAGGAAAACAAAGAGCGGAGCGAACTGCCGTGAGGCAAACAAAGATCGAAAAAAGTGAATGGTCGGAGCGGCCGGATTTGAACCGACGACCCTTTGTCCCCCAGACAAATGCGCTACCAGGCTGCGCTACGCCCCGACAGGTGCGGTGTTAATCAGTTTACATGCCCATGGCAAGCCGTGTCGTGCCCGCAAAGGTCCCGGGCAAAGCCACCGGAACCTGCGGCCAAAATCAGCGAGCCAGGAGAACCCGGTTAACTCGCGGCCCGTTCCCATCGCCCCGACAACCATCAGCACTACCCCTCCCGGGCGGCCTCCAGCAATCGTTTGGCCTCCAGCATATCTTTGAGTGCTTCGTTTAATCTGGCGCGGGAATAGGTGTCAATTGACGGGTTGGGTTCGCCTTCAGGAGAAATGATCGCCGCGTCTTCCGGCGACAAATCGGCGGGGGCCACTGTGGCGATGGCGCCGGTCTCGCCAATGGCGATCACGTGCCGGGCGCCATTCTCCTTGAGGATTTTTTGCACCCCTTTGATGGTGAACCCCTGAGCGTAAAGCAGCACCTTGATGCCGGACAGGAGTTGCACATCGTCGGGACGGTAAAATCGCCGGCCACCGCCACGTTTCAGCGGTCGGATCTGCGGAAATCTGGTTTCCCAGAACCGCAACACATGCTGGGGCAGTTCAAGCTCATGGGCTGCTTCGGAAATCGTGCGAAACGCGTCCGGAGATTTTTCCATATTCCAGGGCCTGTCGGTAATTTAGAATCTATTTGATTCCAGACCCGACCATAGATTTGTTAATCTGCGCTTTCAAGACATTGCTGGGTTTGAACACCAGCACCCTGCGGGGCAGAATAGGCACTTCCTCCCCGGTTTTTGGATTTCGGCCCACCCGCTCACTTTTCGAGCGCACCTGAAAGGAACCAAACGAGGAAAGTTTTACATTCTGGCCGTCAACCAGCGCCTCGCTGACAATTTCAAGAACCCGCTCCACCAGTTCCGCCGACTCCGTGCGCGAAAGACCCACGGCCTGATAGACCGCCTCGCTCAAATCAGCTCTTGTTACAGTCTTACCTGCCATTTCCAACCGCAACCTTTCCGCCTCAAGAAGAGACATATGTAGAAGACTAGGTCTCAATCGCCGATTGGTCAATGCGGGCAACCTCTTGGCTTTACCAGCGAATAAGGGTCGCGCCCCACGTAAACCCGCCGCCCATGGCTTCGAGCATAACCAGATCGCCTTTTTTGATCCTGTTGTCTGCCACCGCAGTGTCCAGAGCGAGCGGCACGGAGGCCGCCGACGTGTTGGCATGTTTGTCCACGGTGATGATCACTTTTTCCGCCGGGATACCCAGCCGTTTTCCCGACCCCTCGATTATGCGCCGGTTGGCCTGATGGGGCACCAGCCAGTCCAGTTCTTCCACGCTGGTGCCGCTGTCGGCAAACACTCCCTCCACCACATCCGCCACCATGCCCACCGCGTGGCGGAACACTTCGCGCCCTTCCATTCTTACCTTGCCCAGACCCCGGGTAAGCGAAGGCCCGCCATCGGTGTACAATTTGTCCCAATGGCGCCCGTCCGAACGCAGGCGGCTGGCGATTATCCCCTGATCACCCGCTTCATCGACGGGCAAAGCCTCGATAACCATGGCCCCTGCCCCGTCGCCAAACAAAATGCACGTGGTCCGGTCTTCCCAGTCCAGAATGCGCGTGCACGTCTCCGCGCCAATGACCAAAGCCCGGGTGCCCAGATTGTTTTTCATTAAGGAATCGGCGGTGGCGGTGGCATAAACAAAGCCGGAGCACACCGCCTGAATGTCAAATGCGGCGCCCTTCGTGATCCCCAGCTTGTCCTGCACCAGCGCCGCGGTGGCCGGAAACGTCCGGTCAGGCGTGGTGGTGGCAACGATCACCAGATCAATGTCGTTCGGTGACATGCCGGCCGATTTTAAGGCCCGGTTGGCCGCATGTGTCGCCAGATCGGATGTGGTCTGGTCATCGGCGGCGACCCGGCGTTCTTCGATGCCGGTGCGCTGCACGATCCACTCGTGGGACGTGTCGACGGTTTTGGCAAGTTCGAAATTGGTCAGAATACGTTCCGGCAAATAACTGCCGACACCCCTGACAACGTTTCTGATGGAATGGTTCACGCAGGGGTCGCCTTGATCTTGTCGGGTTGCCCTGAAATTTCCGGGTCCGTCGACGTAGAGCCAAATCGTGTCATGCCATCGCCAATCTTTTCAATCAACTTGTTGCGGGCCATCTCGTAGGCCAGACCGAGCGCGCTTTTGAAACCCGTAGCGTCGGTGCCCCCATGGCTTTTGATTACAACACCATTAAGGCCCAGAAATACACCACCATTGACTGTACGCGGGTCCATTTTTCTCGACAATGCCTTTAATGCCGTCATCGCCACCAGCGCCCCCAGCCTCGACTGCCAGGTTTCCTTAAGGGCAGAACGCAAATAAGACCCCACCTGACGGGCGGTGCCCTCAGCGGTTTTTAGCGCAATATTTCCCGCAAACCCCTCGGTGACCACCACATCCACGGTACCTTTGCCGATATCGTCCCCCTCGACAAACCCGTAATAGACAAATCCCGCGCCGCTTGCCGCCTCAAGGGCCCGCGCCGCCTCCTTGACCGCTTCAAGCCCCTTGGCTTCCTCCACCCCCACATTCAGCAGCCCCACCGTGGGATAGCGCATGTCAAACAGGGCCCGGCCCATGGCCGCACCAAGGATGGAAAAATCCACAAGCTGCTGTGCGTCCCCCCCCACCGTTGCCCCCACATCGAGCACAATGGTGTCGGCCCGCAAGGTGGGCCAGATGGCCGCAATGGCCGGGCGCGAAATGCCCTTGATCGGGCGCAGGCAGAAGGTGGACATGGCCATGAGTGCACCGGTATTGCCCCCGGAAATGGCGGCATCGGCTTCACCGGATTTGACCGATGCAATGGCATTCCACATGGAGGAATTGTTGCGGCCCCGGCGCAGGGCCTGGCTCGGTTTGGCGTCCATGGCAATAACAATATCGCAATGGCGGATCTCACTGACCGCCGCCAGCGGCGTCCGGCCCTCAAGCAGGGGCCCAAGCTCATCCTGACGCCCATGGAACACAAAGCGCATGTCCGGACGCTCGCGCAAAGCCATGGCCGCCCCGTCAAGGACGATTTCGGGGCCATTGTCGCCGCCCATGGCATCCACCGATATTGTTATTTCTGAAACCATGAAAGATCGCGGTGGCCATTTGTGCGCAAAACGCGCTGTCGCCCGGTCAAGGTTAACCCCTTTTGCACCGGGCCGCCAGTTAGGGTCCAACAAAGGCAATCGCGATTCCGGTATCAGCAGCCTTGCCCGGCGCCGGCGTTACGGGTTTTTGAGTTTCGCCAAAGCAGCAAACGCCCCGTTTGATTCAGCGTCCGCTGATTCGTCCGATTTCACACTGGCGCCGGGTGCACGGGGATACGGGTTCATGGAAAGCGACAGGGTTTCCACCAGCAGCGGATCAAGATCCACCCAATCGCTTTCAAACCAGTCCGGCGGGTCCTCCCGCTCGGGTTGCACATACTCTCCCGGTTTGGGGTCCCTGGCCGGCGCCGGCCGGTCAGGACCTCGACCGCGCATGAACACCCGGTTCACTTTCGCCTCGATGGCTTCCGGCACCGGCTCAAGACTGATCACGCAGGCCTGCTGCACCCTGGCCTGCAAGGTACCCGTTACTTTGAAACCCTCCGAAAACGGGTGCACCTCCAGATCGGCGCGAAATTCATCAACACCGGAAATACCGAGCAGGCCGGCCAGTTTCCCCAGCTCTGCTGTTCCCGCCCGCACAGTTACCTGCCCGATATCCATTTTGGGACCCGAACTGCGAAACCGGGCCCCGAACAGCGGTTGTGTTTCGGCTTCGGTTTCAGTTTTGTTGGACACGGGCCGGCTCCGTCTCTTGCCGGGGGGCGAATACGAGCTTGCCCAACGGGTCTTGCTCCAGATCTCGCTCCAGGTCTTGCTCCAGGTTCTGGGCGCCAAGTGCGACCGATTGATCCAGACAATATTGCGCCAGCCCCGGGGCGTCCGGCGGGTAAGGCGGGCTGGCATCATTGCCGGTATCCAGGATATTTCGCCGCAACACTTCGGTCAGGCCGGATGCGTTTTTTTCGTCGAGATGAGGGGTAACCGCGGCCAGAAGGCCATAAAACGCGCCGCCCATTTTTGAAATGCGCTTGGGTACCGCAATATCGCCGACCCCCATTTCCCGCAGCGAGCGGTCCATATCTTTGAAAAACACGTCGAACAGGGCCTGGGAGAACTTTCCTGGCCCCTCGCCGGTCCGCCGCAGAGCATGTAGCACCAGACACATGTGCAACGAGATCATGTCGTACCGGCCGGTAACGCTATCGGGTACCCCAAAATCGCGATAAAGCCACGGCTGCCGGGATTGCGCCACAATGGTTTCATAGACGGCTTGGGTACCGGCGCGTAACCTGGGGCTCCTGAACAGGGCAAAAATCATGGAAAATACCGGTTTGGTGTGTATCGGGGGGCGCTTGTTGAGATCACGCCTTGCATTGGGCGGCACTTGTTGGCTAAACGTTTGCGTAACGTGCCATATAAGGTTTGTAGCCGCTCGTGCCAAGACAATCGGGTTTTCGCCCCCAGATATCGGGTTTTCGCCCCCAAGCTAAGCTCGCCGGCTAGAGTTTCAGGGCCGGCGGTTTTGTGGACAGGCAGTTTACGGACAAGCGCTTTACGGACATAAATTTCCAGGCCACCGGCTAACCGGCCGCAAAAGAGAGCCCGCTGATGACAAAACTCACCCGTTCACTGCGTCCCGCAGCCCTCGTGGCGGCCATGATGGCAGGTGCCGTGACCCTATCGGCCTGTGCCGGTCCCTCACTCACCCAGATCAGAACGCAAGGGTACGATATTCCCGACGACGCACTGGACCAGATCCGGCCCGGGGTCTCCAAAGATTTCGTTGAGATCGTTTTGGGAACACCGCAAACCACAAATACGCTCAATAGCGAAACAGCGTTCTATTATGTGGAAACAGTGGTTGAAAGCACAGCGTTCGGGCTGACCTCGATCAAGGAACGCACGGTCCTTGCGATCTATTTCGACAACAAGGACCGGGTGACCGACAAGGCCATTTATTCGCTGCAGGACGGCAAGGTGTTTAACGTGGTCGGTCGCCGCACACCGGGCTTTGGCACCGACAAATCATTTGTCGAGTCGCTCCTGGGGTCCCTCGCGCTTTAGGTTCCCTTTTATTTTGAAAATTCCCTGCACTTCAGGGTCCGCGAACTCCCGCCGGAACCGGCTCGCTTTGGGAGCGGTAATATCACGCCGTCTTTCACTCGGCAGACGGCCCGGAAAAATAGAACACCACCACCTCTAAAATTACCGGACACGAAAAAGGGCTGGAGACTTTTAAGGTCTCCAG
>JAADFY010000102.1:0-930 GCA_013152625.1 Alphaproteobacteria bacterium | reverse complement strand
GTCGCTTCATATGAGGGGGGGGGCTTGCTAACGCTGCGGTTCGAAATGTCTACGTAAAAAATGCCCGGCCGCATTTGGTCCCGGGCTTCACCGATCAGTCGTCGTCATCGTCGTCGTCGTCGTCATCATCATCTTCGTCGTCGTCATCATCGTCGTCGTCATCGTCATCTTCGTCGTCATCATCGTCGTCGTCATCATCGTCGTCATCGTCGTCATCGCTGTCATCATCATCGTCATCGTCATCGTCATCATCGTCGTCGTCATCATCGTCATCGTCATCGTCATCGTCGTAATCATCGTCGTTGTCGTCATCGTCATCATCGTGGCTGCCGGGCACCAGGTCTTCGGCCTCGCATTCGATTTTCCCGCTAATGGTCTGGCCGCCAGCATCAGTGACGGAAACATCAATATACTGATTGACATTTCCGGTGCACAGGGAGGCAAGCTCCGTACCGGGGATCAGGTCCTTTAGGGAATGAGCGTATGCCGCACCGGGCAGAGCGATGAAAATAGCGGTGGTGGCCAAAAGAAGGGTCTTGTTCATGTCAGGGTTCCATGTGTTTGGATGTGCAACAACAACGACCATAATTGAGTCTACCTGACAGAGTGGTGAGGGCACTGTCAGCGAATTGTCATCTTGGTGGGACTAAGATCAATCCCAGCAAGGAGAAATCATGATAAACCGCCGACGCCTGCTCGTTGCGTTACCTGTCGGAGTCTTGCTGGTCCTTTTCCCGCTCTACCTGCCCGCGCCTGCCATCGCCTCCGATAGCGGTGACAACGACGAACAGGACAATATAAACAGCAGCGATGACGAAGACGATGACGATAATGATGACAGCGATGACGAAGACGAAGACGATGACGATAATGATGACAGCGATGACGAAGACGATGACGATAATGATGACAGCGATGACGAAGACGAAG
>JAADFY010000101.1 GCA_013152625.1 Alphaproteobacteria bacterium | reverse complement strand
GATGGGCCCTCCGGTGCGGTTCTGGCTTCGGGGGGGCGTTATGACCGTTTGCTGGCCCGGCTTGGGGGCACTGGCGAAATGGGGGCCGTGGGCTGTTCGGTATGGCTGGACCGGCTTGAGGCGGTGGCGCCATGAGCGATCTGATGCTGGCTTTGCCTTCCAAGGGGCGCCTCGAAGCGGCAACCCGTCAGCGGTTTGCCGAAGCCGGGCTGATCATTGAGCGCCCCGGTGGTGCCCGTTCATACATGGGCACCCTTGCCGGCCACCCCGGGGTCACGCTGCGGTTTTTGTCGGCGGGTGAAATTGCCGGTGAACTGATCCGTGGCACCATCGATATGGGTGTGACCGGGCAGGATCTGATCCATGAGGCGGCGATCAATGGTCCCGATCTGGTGATGCTTGCGCACCCGCTTGGAATTGGCGGTGCCGATGTGGTTGTCGGGGTGCCCGGGGCCTGGATCGATGTGGACAATATGCGCGATCTGGCCGATGTGGCCTCCGATTTCCGCCACGCCCATGGGCGGTGGCTGCGGGTGGCGACCAAATATATCAATCTGACCCGGCGCTTTTTTGCCAAAAACGGCATTGCCGAATATCGCATCGTGCACAGTCTGGGCGCCACCGAGGCGGCGCCCGCATCCGGGGCCGCCGATCTTATCGTCGATATCACCTCCAGCGGGGCAACCCTTAAGGCCAACGGCCTGCGGGTCCTTGATGATGGGGTGATCTTAAGAAGCCAAGCCCATCTGGTGGTGTCCCGGGTGCGGAATTTTAATGACCGACAACAGGGGTTGCTGGAGGGTGTTCTTGGTGCGTTTGGCGCCAGCTAAAGCCGTAGCCGCCGCGGGAAAACCGCGACGGGGCAGAACTTTTCAGCTCTTTTGGTCTTTTGCCCGAACGCCGGGGACGCTGAGATAGGTCAGCCGCTTGGCTTCGGAGCGCCCGGTGACCACACTGTCCAGAATAACGGCGGTAATCGCCATCAACATGGCGCCCAGCATGATGAAACCGGCCAGAAACGCGGTGGGGAAACGCGGGACCAGTCCGGTCTGCATAAACTCGACAACAATTGGCAGACCCAGAACCAGTGAGGCAAGTCCCATGGAAAATGCCAGCAACAGATTGACCTGGCGGGGACGTTCGCGAATGAGCAGGCGCAAAATTGCCTTGGCGATGCGCGCCCCGTCCTTGAAGGTCGACAGCTTGCTGGTCGAGCCTTCGGGCCGGGCCGAATAGGCGGTCTCGATCTCAGCATATGGCGCCCGCAGCTCTAAAGCGTGGATGGTCAATTCGGTTTCAATTTCAAACCCTTTGGAAAGGGCGGGGAACGATTTGACATAACGCCGGGAAAATACCCGAAACCCGGAGAGCATGTCGGTAAACCCGTCTCCGAATATTCTGGCAACCGTACCGGTGAGCAGGCGGTTGCCGAAAGTACGCCCGAAGCGATAAATCTGGCCGTCCCCGGCTGGCTTTCGCGATCCCACGACCATATCCAGGCGCTCATCGATCAGTGCGTCGATCAAAACCGGCGTGGCGGCAATTTCGTAGGTGCCGTCGCCGTCGGCCATCACATAGATATCGGCTTCGATGTCGGCGAATATGCGGCGTACAACATTGCCCTTGCCTCGGATCGGCACCTTGATGATGGTGGCGCCGGCAGATTTTGCCCGCGCCGCGGTTTCGTCCGTCGAGGCGTTGTCGAACACAAATATTTTTGCCTCCGGAACAGCTTTGCCAAAGGCCCGGACAACATCGGCAATCGCTACTTCTTCATTGTAGCACGGCAGAACCACTGCCACTTTATGTCCACGATAGGTCTTGTTCATCTTTTCCTCCGGGGCTTTTGGCCCGTGGTGAAAAGATGATGGCATCATCTTGCTAATAAAACCTGACAGAAGCTGCCCGGGGGGGGCTCAGTGAGATGGGGCCCAAGAAAAAAGGCGCGAACCCAGGGGGCGCGCGCCGTTTTTTTGTTCGGATCGGTATTGGGTGAAATAGGCTTACATAGCGTTTCCAGGAAAAGTGGAAACCGGTTTTCCGTCCGGAAACGCGTCAGTTTACCTAAAAGCCCATGCCGCGCCGATTGTGTCGACCGGGCGTCAATAGGCTTAAAAGCCCATGCCGCGCCGATTGTGTCGACCGGGCGTCAATAGGCTTAAAAGCCCATGCCGCCCATGCCACCACCCATACCACCCATGTCACCGCCCGGCATGGCCGGAGCGGGATCGTCCTTGGGGACTTCAGCCACCATGGCCTCGGTGGTGATGAGCAACGAGGAAACCGATGCGGCGTCCTGCAGTGCGGTACGCACCACCTTGACCGGATCAACAATGCCCATGGCAATCATATCGCCAAACTCGGAAGTCTGGGCGTTGTAGCCGTAGGTTTGTGATTTCTCGTCAAGGATCTTGCCAACGATCACCGAACCTTCGTCACCGGAGTTGGCGGCAATCTGCCGGATCGGCGATTGCAGGGCTCGGCGAACAATGCCGATACCGGCGTTCTGGTCAGGGTTTTCGCCTTTGGCTTTCAGGTTTGCCGAAGCCCGCAACAGGGCAACGCCGCCGCCGGCAACAATGCCTTCTTCCACAGCGGCCCGGGTGGCATTGAGCGCGTCTTCGACGCGGTCCTTGCGTTCCTTGACCTCAATTTCCGTGGCGCCACCAACCTTGATCACCGCAACACCGCCAGCGAGTTTGGCCAGGCGTTCCTGCAGTTTTTCCTTGTCATAGTCAGAGGTGGTTTCCTCGATCTGCTGTTTGATCTGGCTGACCCGGCCCATGATGTCATCCTTGGAGCCGGCCCCATCAACGATGGTTGTGGTCTCTTTGGTGATATCCACGCGCTTGGCAGTGCCCAGCATGTCAATGGTTACGTTCTCGAGCTTGATGCCAAGATCCTCGGAGATCACCTGACCGCCGGTGAGAATGGCAATATCCTCGAGCATGGCCTTGCGCCGGTCGCCAAAGCCGGGAGCCTTGACGGCAGCGATTTTTAAGCCACCGCGCAAACGGTTGACCACCAGAGTTGCCAGCGCTTCGCCTTCGATATCCTCGGCGATGATGAGCAGGGTTTTCTGGCTCTGGACCACCGATTCAAGAATAGGCAGCATGGACTGCAGGTTGGACAGCTTGGATTCGTGCAAAAGGATGACCGGGTCTTCAAGCGCCGCGATCATTTTTTCCGGGTTGGTCACGAAATAGGGCGACAGATACCCCCGGTCAAACTGCATGCCTTCAACGATTTCAAGCTCGGTTTCCAAAGATTTCGCTTCTTCTACCGTGATAACGCCCTCGTTGCCGACCCGCTGCATGGCTTCAGCGATCTGCTCGCCAATGGCTGTATCCCCATTGGAGGAGATCGTGCCAACCTGGGCGACTTCGGACGAATCCGAAATCGTGGTGGCCTTCTTGGCGAGATTTTCCACGACTTCTGTCACGGCCAGATCAATGCCGCGCTTGAGGTCCATGGGGTTCATGCCGGCGGCAACCAGCTTGACCCCTTCGTTTACAATCGCCTGGGCCAGAACGGTGGCGGTGGTGGTGCCGTCGCCGGCGATATCGGCGGTTTTCGAGGCCACGGCGCGCACCATCTGGGCGCCCATGTTTTCGAACTTGTCTTCAAGCTCGATTTCCTTGGCAACGGTTACGCCGTCCTTGGTAATGCGCGGGGCGCCGAACGACTTGTCGAGAATCACGTTGCGGCCCTTGGGACCCAGCGTGACCCGGACCGCATTGGCCAGGGTGTTGACGCCGCGTACCATCTTGTCGCGGGCGTCGGTTGAAAATTTGACTTCCTTGGCAGCCATATCCATGTGCTCCTTGAATACTATTTTATGATGTGGGGGCGGGCGAGAGAGAGACTTAACCCTCTATGACACCCATCACATCGCTTTCCTTCATGATCAGCAGGTCTTCGCCGTCGATCTTGACTTCGGTACCGGACCATTTGCCAAACAGGACGCGATCGCCAGCCTTGACGTCGAGGGGCACGATCTTGCCACTTTCGTCGCGGGCGCCGGGCCCGGCGGAGATGATTTCGCCTTCAGAAGGTTTTTCTTTGGCGGTGTCGGGGATGATGATGCCGCCGGACGATTTGTCGTCGCTGTCCACGCGGCGAACGACAACTCGGTCGTGCAGGGGACGAAAGTTCATGTTTTTTTACCTCTAACTCGTGAATTTCCGTGAAAATCGCCGATGCTGGCACTCGTCAATGAAGAGTGCTAACAGCGGCGGGATGGACATAGGTAGCGTGAGGCGCCGAGTCAAGCCCGAGGCCCTGCCGGAGGGTCTTTTTTTGCACCGCCCTGGCCCGCTTTTGCAGCTTTGGAGCCCGCTTCACTCGCAGTATGACTGGAGTGGTAGGTTTCCTGATCGATTTCTCCTGCCCGTCCCTGAAACTGGAGTGCGAAAAATGCCTTTTGCGAAAACACCTCATGAATGCAAGGATCGCGATATTACGATCCGGCCCGCCGGTGTGTCGGTTTCCGTCAGGTTTAACGGCCGGATCATTGCCCGCAGTGACCGGGCCCTTGATCTGGCCGAGGGCGATTATCCCATTGTAAGCTATCTGCCGATATCGGATGTGAGGGCTGATGTTCTGGCCCTGTCCGATCATCATTCGGTCTGTCCGTTCAAGGGCAAAGCCGCCTACTGGCATCTGGTGGACGGGGCGGAAAGGGCGGAGAATGCGGTGTGGTATTATGATGAACCGTGCCCGCTGGTGGCGCCGATAAAGGACCATGTCGCCTTCTGGGGTGACAAGATTGCGTATGTTCGGGCCTGAGAAGTCCTGTGGGCTGTGTTGCGAACATGTTTGCCAATAATTCGCCAAGTCGATATGCAATTGCCACACTCCAGCAAGAAAATGCGTGGACCAGCGTTTGCCCCAGACCCGCCTCGATACCGACGACGTTTTGATCAGCCCCGAAACCGGCGACCTGAAAGCACCGGCCCAATGGCAGGCGCCCAGAATTTCAGTCGTCGTGCCGACGCTGGATGAACGGGATAATATCGTATCGCTGGTGGAAAATATCGACCGGGCCCTTAAAGGCATCAGCCACGAGATCATTTTTGTCGATGATGACAGCGCCGACGGCACCGCTGAGGTGGTCAAGCAACTGGCGTGGCGGCGCAGCGGCCCGACATACGCTGCATCCGCCGCATCGGCCGGCGGGGGCTGGCGTCGGCCTGTGTTGAAGGCATGGCCGCCAGCGCCGCCCCGTTTGTCGCCATCATGGACGCCGACCATCAGCACGATGAGACCATCCTGCCCAAGATGCTCAAACAGGCCGAAGCGGGGGCCGAGCTGGTGGTTGCCACCCGATATTCAGGGGACGGTGGTGTGGGATCGGGATTTTCCTCCTGGCGCCACAGTGCCTCAAAACTGGCGACAAAATTATCGGCGGTGATTTCGGGGGCCGAACTGTCCGATCCCATGAGCGGGTTTTTTCTCGTCAGGCGCGAATTATTCGACGAAATCGCTGACCGTTTGTCCCCGGATGGCTTCAAGATCCTGCTCGACATGATTGTCAGCGTGCGGCAGTCGCCAAAACGGCGCAATCGCCCGCTCAAGATTGCTGAGGTGCCTTACACTTTCCGGGCCCGGAATGCGGGAACCTCCAAAATGAGCTTTCTGGTGGCCATGCAGTTTCTGGGACTGGTGGTCTCAAAACTCACCGGTGGGCTGCTTCCGGCAAGTTTTTTGCTGTTCTCCGCCGTTGGCGCCACCGGCCTGGTGGTTCATATGGCCACCCTGACGCTTGTTACCGGCTGGGGCGGATTAAATTTCACCCTGGGCCAGTTGCTGGCGACTGTTGTGGCCATGACCACGAATTTCATATTCAACAACCGGCTTACCTATGCCGCCCAACGTCTTGAAGGAACCGCGTTCTGGGTCGGATTGCTGACATTTTACGGGGTGTGCAGCTTTGGCACCATCGCCAATATTTCCGTGGCATCCCTGGTCTATGAATTCCAGCCCACGATCTATGTGGCCGGGTTTGCCGGTGCGTTGATGAGTGTGGTGTTCAATTACTCGGTGACCCGGGTGTTCACCTGGCGCAAAAGATAGCGGAATTGCGCTGTCAAATTCAGTCCAGAATCACATCCAGGGCCTCGATCAGCGCCGCGACCTCGTGGGGGGCGGTGTAGTGGAGCAGGGACAGACGCAACACCCCCGGCTGCGGATCAATCCCGATGGCTTTTAGAAGCCGCGCGGCATAAAAATGACCGGCCCCGGTCATGATCTTGTGCTCGGACAGGGTGCGGGCGAGCTTGCCGGGATGCAACGGGGTTACAATGGAAAATGTGGGTACGCGATCGATGGCATCGGCTGGCCCGATCAGCCGGATCAGCGGATGGCCGGCGAAAAACGCCAAAAGCGGCTCCATGAGGGCGAGTTCCTGGGCCCGCATGACCCCATTGGCCTGACGAAATGGATTGATTTGCCCATCGGGGGCACGGACAAGGGCGGCAACCGCCTCAAGATAGTCGGCAATGCCGGCACAGGCGGCGACCTGGGCATGGTCGGGACCGGCGGGCACCAGGCGTTTGCGCAGGGCGTCATCGTTGAAAAAGTGGCTCTGATTGGGCAGGTCTCGGGCCAGATCTGGCCGGACGACCATCACGCCCTGATGGGGTCCATAGGTTTTATACGCCGAAAACAAATAAATGTCGGCGCCGGTCTTTTCCACATCCGGCAGGCCGTGGGGGGCAAAAGATACCCCGTCAACCACCGAAACCGCGCCGGCGGCGGACACCATGGCACAGATTTTTTCCACCGGATTGATGTGCCCGACAATGTTTGATGCATGGGGGAAGGCGACAAGCCGGGTTTTGTCATCCAGCAGGTTTTCAAGATCTTTTATGTCCAGTTGCCCGCTTTTGGGGTCCACACCCCATTCACGGACCATAACGCCGCGCTCGGCCAGTTTTCGCCAGACGCCGGAGTTGGCCTCGTGGTCCTGATTGGTGACAATTATGGCGTCGTCCGGGCCAAGACGGGCGGAAAATGCGCGGGCCAGTGTGGTGGTATTGGCTGACGTGGACGGGCCAAAATGGACCGCATCCACGGGCACGCTGAGCGCTGCGGCCAGCCGGGCATGGGCTAAATCCATGGCATCGCCGGCCTCGGCGGACGCGGGATAAGGGCCGTAGGGCTGCACTTTTCGGGTGCGATAATATTCGAGCAGCCGGTTGGTGACCTGGCGGCAGGCAAATGCGCCACCGGCGTTTTCAAAGAACGCCCAGCCATCCAGAGAAGGTTCGGAAAATGCGGGGAAATGGGCGCGGATTTTTTCCGGGTCGAGGGGCAGGGGTGCTGGGGACATTAAAACTGGTACCGGACGGGCGGGGGGCCTACACGCTATCGCGGGCGTTCCGGGGCGGCAAGGGGGCAACACCGGACAAGGTATTTGATCGGGTTAGCGTTTTTACTGCCTGCAAAAGTAAAATAGACCCGCCGCGGGGCGGCGGGTCCGGTTTTCCCAAACGCTGACAGGGGGCTGCGCAAGGGAAACTTTGTTATAGCTTTGCTGCGACCTAGAGCAGTTTTTCGAAGTCAAAACCTTCCTGACCCTGACCTCGGCCCTGACTCTGATGCACGCGCTCGCGCCAGTTGCGGCCAAGGCGATACATGGCGTCTTTTTGATCATCGGAAAGGGAGGAGTAAAAGGTGTCCAGCACCGGCAAAATCTGGCCGGTTGCCTCAACCCGGGCCTCGGCAATGGTCTGGCGTTTTTGCAGCCGTTCGATGAAATCTCCGGGACGCTGGTCGCGAATGGCGGTGCAGATTTCGGCAAATCCGGAATGGGATTCCAGTGCCACGGAGACCAGATCGTCATAAAGGACTTCCTGATCGGTATTGAGATCAAGGGCGTCACCGACCCGGTCAAAAATTTTCTCAACCCGTTCCAGAGAGCGTGCGGAGCATTTGGGAACCAGAAAATTGATGCTCACACCCTTGCGGCCCATGCGGGCGCGGCCATCACGGCCCGGACCGGTTGCATTCAAGAACTGGGCGCCCGTTTCCGGCCCGGCAACCGGAGTGTTCTGGGAACCGGCAGATTGAGCGGTGGCGATGGGGACAAGCGCTGCCAGGCCGAGGGCGCCGGCGGTAGCACCCGCAAGGGCTAGGGAGGTCAGTTTGGCCATGGTCGTGTTTCCTTTCAGGGTTCGAAATTGCCACATTATCCAGGGAGGAGGGGTGACGGGGCCAACATAGGCGGGTGCGGGTTGCTATGACTTTTCCGTGAGGTGAACGTTTGTTAATGATGTTCATGTGGGTGGGAGCGGGTTCGATCGGGAGGTTTTTTTTGCTTGAGCTTGAGGGTCTCTCTTTTTAAGCCTGACGGGGTCTCTCTTTTAAGCCTGACGGGGGCTCTCCTTTTAGGCCTGACGGGGTCTCTCTTTTTAAGCCTGACGGGGTCTTGCAACCAAGGTAATCTCGGTGGGGACGGGCCGACCGGCCTTGTCAAACACGCTTTCGGTGCTTGAGCGCCAGACCTCGGCAACAATGGCTGCAAGCAAAATGCCAACGATGAGCAGATAAAAGCCGATGGTCGCGGCGGTACTGCCGATGTTGACTGCGATGGGATCGGCGGCAAAACTGGGGCGCGTGGCCATCAAGGTGGCGATGAGAACTGTGGAAAGGGCGATGGAATAGCGGGTGATTTTTTGCATGATCGTTGTTCCAACCAGGTGGATGATGAAACAAGTCAAACAGAGGAATGTGCGAGAACTGGGGACCGGTCGTGATGATTTGGTTGCGATTCTAAGGCGAGTTTGTGGTGGCGTGATCGCGCTGGTTTTTGCCATGGGCCTCGCGATCAGCACCGCCGGCGCTCAAAGTCCAGAGCCGGGCATCCAGAGTTTGCCCGAGGTGGCGAGCGAGCAATGGCAGGCGGTGATCACCGGGCAGGTGGCCGCTTTCCGGGCGGGTGAGGATGGCCAGGCGCTGTCGTTTGCCGCCCGGTCGTTTCAGTCCGCATATGCCGATCCGGAGGAATTCGTTGCTGCCATTCGGTTTGGCGGGTACGGGCCGATCCTTGATTCCAAAAGTCACGTTTTCGGCGAATTCCGGTTTAACGGCACGGATCGGGTGGTGCAGACGGTGACATTTTTTGCGCCGGGGCAGCTGGCATTCGAGGCGGTCTATCAATTGGGACTTGAGGGGTCTGGCTGGCGGATTGAAATGGTGATTTTGCAGGCTGGAACAGGTGTGGGCGTTTAGACTGCGCCACCCGCCGCCAAAAACAGGACAATCGAACATGGACGCGATTTCACAGGGCGTGCAGCGCATGGCCCCTTCCGCCACGGTGGCGATCACCCAGTTGGCCCGGGAACGGGCGGCAGCCGGGCACGACATTATCTCGCTTAGTGTTGGTGAACCTGATTTCGACACGCCGGAGCACGTTCGTGATGCCGGGATTGCCGCCATAAACGGGGGCAAGACCCGCTACACGGCAGCCGACGGGATCGCTGAACTCAAGCAGGCGGTGGCGGACAAATTCAATCGCGATAACGCGCTGGCGGTTACCGCGGATCAGTGCTGTGTGGGCAGCGGCGGCAAGCAAATCATCTTTAACGCCATGGTAGCCACTCTGGATCCGGGCGATGAGGTGATCATGGGCGCGCCGTACTGGGTATCTTATCCCGATATCGTGGGTTTTTGCGGCGCAAAACCGGTTGTGGTGCCCTGTGACGCGAACAGCGGTTTTCGCCTGACCGCCGATCAACTGCGGGCCGCAATTACCCCCAACACCCGCTGGGTGATCCTGAATTCGCCGGCAAATCCGAGCGGGGCAATTTATGGGGAGGCCGAACTTGCGGCCCTGGGCGAAGTGCTGCTGGCCAACCCCCATGTCATGGTGCTCAGTGATGATATTTACGAGTATCTCATTTATGACGGCGCGCGGTTTGCCACCATGGCTTCGGTGGTGCCGGCCTTAAAGGCGCGAACCCTGACCGTAAACGGTGTGTCGAAGGCGTTTGCGATGACCGGATGGCGGATCGGGTATGCCACGGGTCCGAAATGGCTTCTGGCGGCCATGAACAAACTGTCGGGGCAGTCCATCACCAATGCGTGCTCGATTTCCCAGTGGGCGTCGGTGGCGGCGCTAAATGGTGATATGTCATTTCTTGACGATTGGCGGGCTGAATTTGTTGCCCGGCGCAACCATGTGGTCGAGCGCCTCAGGGCTATCCCGGAGCTTGGGTGCGACCGGCCAAAGGGGGCGTTTTATGTCTTTGCCTCGTGTGCCGGCGCCATGGGGCGCACCAGTGCCGGCGGGACAAAAATTGAAAGCGACAGGGATTTTGTTATGGCGCTCATTGCTGAAGCCAATGTGGCCACCGTTCACGGCGCCGCGTTTGGAATGTCGCCGTATTTCCGGATCAGTTATGCCACGTCAATGGACCGACTGGATGTGGCCATGGACAGAATAGAGAAATTTTGCTCACAATTGATATGACATATCACAGTCATGTGAGTATTGATGATTTGCGCCGATAGACAAGTCCAAGTCAATCTTTGCGAAATTTACCGCAGGAGTTACCGAATATGCTTATCCGGACCAAAAAACGCTGGCAGATAAATGAGCGCGAGGCGACCCCTGAGGGGGCCTATTTGAACCGGCGTCAGATTATGGCCGGAGGGGCAGCGCTTGCCGGCGCCGGGTTGACGGCGGGGCCGGGGCAAGCCCAGCAGATGGCGCTGGAGACAGGGCCTGATGGCGGGCTGATTCTTAATGCTGCACGCAACGAAAAATATGTCCTCGACCGGCCAATGACGCCGGAGGCGATCAACACCACTTACAATAATTTTTACGAATACGGCTCCCACAAGCAGATCAGCGCCGCCGCCGAGCGCGAACTTATCCCGCGACCGTGGGAAGTGACAATTGACGGGCTGGTGGACAATCCGATCACCATGGATGTGGACGAACTGATCAACAAAATGGGGGTGGAGGAGCGCCTCTATCGACTTCGCTGCGTTGAAGCCTGGTCCATGACCGTGCCCTGGATCGGGTTTGCCATGTCCAAACTGGTGGATCTGGCCCAACCGCAAAATGACGCGCGTTTTATCCGCATGGAAACCTTTTCGGACGGGTCCATGGCCAGCGGCGTTGGCTCGCAGCCCTGGTATCCGTGGCCCTATGTGGAGGGTGTTACCGTTGAAGAAGCGCGTAACGAACTGGCGTTTATGGTGGTGGGTGCCTATGGCAAGATCGTGCCCAACCAGATGGGGGCGCCGATCCGGCTGCACATGCCGTGGAAATTCGGCTTCAAGGCCATCAAGTCCATCGTCCGGTTTTCGTTCGTTTCGGAACGGCCCATCGGCTTCTGGGAAGAAATACAGGCCAAGGAATACGGGTTCTGGGCCAATGTGAACCCAAAATTTGATCATCCCCGCTGGACCCAGGCCACCGAACGGGTGCTGCATACCGATGAACGGGTGCCGACGCTCCTGTATAACGGTTATGGCGAGGAAGTTGCCGGGCTTTACGCGGACAAGGAAAAACTGGGCCGGGTTCTTTATATGTAAAGGGCCCGGTTTTTCTGAACGGCAAGCGGGCCCGGCGGGGCCCGTTTTTTTTGTGGTCGGGGCCAGCGGGGCAAAAAAAGAGGCTCCGTCTATGGGAAGACGGAGCCATCACTTAAAGCCGAGGCCTTAAGCCTTTTAGTTTTGCGCCTGCGTCTGAGGGAGGAGAACAGTGCGGGCGCACAGGTTTCGAAGAGACGACCTAAGGGAGGAGGAATAGGCGCTCGTTCGATAACGCATAGATAAGCATTCACCGGCGCCGGGCAAGGGGGGCGCTATCATGGCAGCCATGCGTTTTTTGCAATGCTTGTCAGAGGCACCAGAGCGCTTCACGTTGTGATGATAATGCTCTTTTTAGTCCTCGCGCCGGGCGGACAGGGTTCCCCAAAATTGTACCGTCCCGGCCTTTGAGCCGGGACCTCATTTCCAGACTCACCGATTTGGTCCGGGGTGGTGCAGATAAGTGGGCGCCGGTTGGTTTTTTAGTCCTCGCGCCGGGCAAGGGGGGCGCTATCATGGCAGCCATGCGTTTTCTTGCGATGCTCGAAATGGATGCTGGAGCGATTTATTCTTGATGGAAATGGTATGATATATTTTCGCTCGCTGGGGCTCGTTCTCGCCATCTCGTCATCACACGGCTTGTCCGGGTGATCCAGTCTTTGGGTCGTGCAGTTGGCAGAAGGCGGAAGGGCTGGATTGCCCGCATGAAGCGGGCAATGACGCGCCAGGAGAATTTTGGCTGCACTTTTATGAGGTTTTATTTGTTGCGGCAGTGATCGCAATAAAATCAGTTCAATAAGCCCACTGTTTGGACTTTGCGACCAGAAAATCGCGGAACACGCTGACCCGTTTTGAGGTTTTCAGGGCGGGGGGATAAACCAGATAACTCTCAAATTCGGGCAGGTCGACCTGGGGCAGGATCCGGCGCAGGTTCGGCTCGTTCTCGGTGATGTAATCGGGCAGCATGGCAATACCGATACCCTGCCGGGCGGCCTGCATCATGCCATATATGGCATTGACCTTGAGGGCGGGGATGCGAATGGAATGATCGGGCCGGCCAAGTTTGGCCAGATAGTTGATGTCCCCCAGATAGGAAGGCACCGGTTCGCCAAAGGTGATGATCCGGTGATCGTCCAGTTCTTTCACCGATTTCGGCTCGCCCTGACGGTCGATATATTCCGCGGAGGCGTAAATGTGAAAATGCACGGTAAACAGCTTGCGTTGAATGAGTTCGGACTGGCCGGGCCGGTGCAGCCGAATGGCGATGTCCGCCTCGCGCATGGCCAGATCCAGCTCGGCATCGTTGAGTTTGATCTCAAGCTGAATGGTGGGGTAGGCCTCTAAAAACTCGTGAATGCGCGATGTCAGCCAGGTGGAGCCAAAGCCCACAGTAGTGGTTACCAGCAGTGGACCGGCGGGGGCATCGCGCCCTTCGGAAATCTGGGATTGCACGGAACGCAAATCCCAGGAAACCCGGTGGGCCGTCTTGAACAGCTTTTCCCCCGCCTCGGTGAGCACCAGACCCCGTGCGTGGCGGATAAACAGTTTGATCCCCAGGTCGTTTTCAAGGGTCGAGACCTGACGGGAGACCGCGGACTGGCTCAGGCCAAGCTGATCGCCGGCATGGGTAAAACTGCCGGCCTCGGCGGCACAGTGGAAAATGCGAAGTTTGTCCCAGTCGAGCATCTATGTGTAACTCCGGGGTTACTGCGCGGCTTTGAGGGCCTCTGTTTGCTGGCTCAAGAACCGTTCGGCCTCAAGGGCGGCCATGCAGCCCATGCCGGCGGCGGTGACCGCCTGACGAAACAGGTCATCGGTCACATCACCGGCGGCAAATACGCCGGGAATGGCGGTGGCGGAACTGTCCGGATTGGTCACCAGATAGCCGCCGCGCTTGATTTCCAGTTTGTCCTTGAACAGTTCGGTGGAGGGGGCATGGCCGATGGCGATGAAAATGCCGTCGGCGTCCATATTGGTGGTTTTGCCGGTTTTGACATTGCGCAAAACGGCACCGGTGACCGAGGTGGGCATATCATTGCCGGTCACCTCCGCCAGTTCGGTATCCCACAGGACTTCAATTTTGGGATTGTCGAACACGCGATTTTGCAGGATGCGTTCGGCACGCAGTTCATCTCGCCGGTGGACCAGAGTGACTTTTGAAGCAAATTTGGTCAGAAAAAGCGCCTCTTCGGTGGCGGTATTACCGCCGCCGATCACCAGCACATGTTTGTCCTTGTAAAAAAAGCCGTCGCAGGTGGCGCAGGCGGACACGCCAAAACCCTTGAATTTTTCCTCCGAGGCAAGGCCGAGCCATTTGGCCTTGGCGCCGGTGGCAATGATTACCGTGTCGCAGGTATAGTCCTGACCACTGTCCGTGCTCAGGCGAAACGGGCGCTGTTCAAAATCAACGCCGGTGACCAGATCGGCTACGACTTTGGTTCCGACATTTTCAGCCTGGGCCTTCATCTGGTCCATGAGCCAGGGCCCCTGCACCGGTTCAGCAAAACCGGGATAGTTTTCCACGTCGGTGGTAATGGTGAGCTGGCCGCCCGGCTCCAGCCCGGCGATCACCACAGGCTCCAGCATGGCGCGGGCGGCATAAATGGCTGCGGTGTAACCGGCAGGGCCGGAACCGATGATGATGACCGATGCGTGCATGGGGTTGCCTTTGAGTTTGTTCGCGCCCGATTGTGGCCGGGGTTCGGATCAACTCCAACCGGCCGGGACACACTTCTGGTCAACGGGCGATCAGTTTTGTGTGTACGCAGTCTGCCAGTTACCTAGCCATATTTGACGGACAGAATCTCATAGCCCCGGGCACCGCCGGGGGCGCTGACTTCCACGCTGTCGCCGACTTCTTTGGAAATGAGGGCTCTGGCGATGGGCGAGGAAATGGATATGCGCCCTTGTGAAGCGTCTGCTTCGGGGTCACCGACGATCATATAGGTTTTTTCTTCCTCGGTGTCTTCGTCAATGAGGCGAACCGTAGCGCCGAACTTAACCGTAGTGCCGGAAATTTTGGTCACATCGATCACTTCGGCCAACGCAAGCATGCTTTCCAGTTCCGCAACCCGGCCCTCATTGTGGCTTTGCTGTTCTTTGGCTGCGTGATATTCGGCGTTCTCGGACAGGTCACCATGGGCGCGCGCCTCGGAAATCGCCGCAATGATTCGAGGGCGATCCTGGCTGGTGCGGCGGCGAAGCTCCTTATGCAGGGCCTGATGGCCTGCGGGCGTCATGGGTACTTTTTCCATTGTGCCCATCCTTTATCTCGTTCTAAACGTTGCTGTTTCAATTGATCGCACCGATACTTCGGCCCGACCTGCGGCACTAAAAAAAGTGTCGGCTTCCCATTGATCATCTGGGCCGACACTGGTTTCCACGGGCGCCAGTTTAGCAAGTTTTGCTCCCGGTTTTAAGGAAAAACTTACATAAAGGGCGCGCCAAATTGCATCGGGTAAAGCCCGAATTTTTCTTCCAGTCTCACATTTTGGTGTTTGCAGGCCCGGTTTCAAGATGGGACAAAAAATGTTGTCATGTATCTGGTGACAAATCAAAGGGAACAGCAGGCATGGGCTGGATGAAATCAATTGGCGTTTACGCCGGAATTTTGACCCTCGGGCTGGGTGTGTTGGGTGCCAGCGGCGCCATTAAAGCACAAGACATTGCCACCAGTGCCGGCCCGGTCCGGGTGGAGGTGGTGGCGAGGGGATTGCGGTTTCCATGGTCACTGGCGTTTTTACCTGACGGGCGGTTTTTGATCACCGAGCGGGGTGGCGCTTTGCGCATCGTTGATACAAGTGGTGCTGTCGGCGCGCCGCTAGGCGGAGTGCCCGATGTGATGACCGATGGTCAGGGCGGGTTGCTCGATGTGGTTCTGGGCAATGATTTTGAACAGGAGGACACACTTTTCCTGTCGTTTTCGGAGCCGGGCCCGGGGGGCACCGGGACTGCGGTCTTGCGGGCGAAACTGGTTCGCGAAGGTGCCATGGGCGGGCAGCTGACCAATAGTGAAGTGATCTTTCGGATGAACCGGTTTACCCGGTCGGGGCTTCATTTTGGCTCGCGTATCGTTCAGGACAGGGAGGGGAACCTGTTCATTACTCTGGGGGACCGGGGCGAAATGGACCGGGCCCAGGACCCGGGTGATCTGGCGGGCGGGCTGGTGCGTATCCGGCCGGACGGGTCAATTCCTGAGGACAATCCGTTTATCGGGCGCGCCGATGTTGCGCCGGAATTCTGGAGCCTGGGGCACCGGAACGCGCAAGGGGCGGCGCTGCGCCCCTCGGATGGCAGCGTCTGGACCGTGGAACACGGGGCGCAAGGGGGCGATGAGATCAACCGGCCCCAAGCCGGCCTGAACTACGGCTGGCCGACCATAACGTACGGGCGCAACTATAACGGGGCTAAAATCGGGGTGGGTACCGAGGCGGCAGGGCTGGAACAGCCGATCTATTTCTGGGATCCTTCGATCGCCCCCTCCGGGCTGGCGTTTTATTCGGGGGAACTGTTTTCCGCCTGGGAAGGCGATCTGCTGGTGGGAGCGTTAAAGGATCAAATGCTGGTGCGGCTGGAAATGGATGGCGACACGGTTGTATCCGAGGAGCGAATGCTGGAGGGGCTGTTCGGGCGTATTCGCGATGTCCGGGTGGGGCCTGACGGGGCGATCTACATGCTTACCGATGACCGGGACGGGCTTTTGGTTCGCATGGCGCCGGCGGGTTAGGCAATGGTCGCGGGGGCACAAAATAACAGCGGCGCCCAAATGAGCGCCGCTGGTGTTGGTTTAACAGGTCTTTAGGGACGCAAAGGCTAGTCAGCGGCGCTAAGATTGTCAGCGGCAGACTTGCCGGTGCGGCGATCCTGCACGATTTCGTAATTTATCTTCTGACCTTCGTCGAGCCGGGACATGCCCGAGCGCTCAACTGCAGAGATATGTACGAAAACGTCAGATCCACCTTCGTCGGGCTGGATAAATCCAAACCCTTTTTGACCGTTGAACCATTTAACGGTACCAGTTGCCATAATCACTTTTCCTTTCGCGATTTACTGGTGTGTTTCGGCCCCGCCCAAATGGCACGGAACCACGAAATCGAAATATTGGAAGAACACGTCAGCAGTCGCGATTGTTTCGCGGGGCCCGATCGTTCGGCCTCAATATCGATGGGGGTCTCTTACCTCAATATTTCGCCAGAAACAATAAAAACGTTTCAAATGGGCAAAATTCTCTTTCGATCGCCGGAAAAAAACCGTTTATTTTTTATCGCGGGGTCGAATATCAGATGAAATTTTCAACAAATGGCAAAGGACCCGGCAATGGGCCCATACAAAATTGATTTCCGGTCTGACACCGTAACCCGGCCGGGTGCGCAAATGCGGGCCGTAATGGCGGCGGCGGAGGTGGGCGACGATGTGTTCGGTGATGATCCCAGCGTCGGGGCCCTGGAAGGCGCGGTGGCGGCGCGTTTTGGCAAGTCGGCGGGGGTGTTTGTCGCCTCGGGAACCCAGTGCAATCTGGTGGCGCTGATGGCCCATTGCGGGCGCGGGGACGCATTTGTTGCCGGCAGGGAGGCCCATTGCGTGACCTATGAACAGGGCGGTGTGGCGGTCCTGGGTTCGTTAATGCCGCTGGCACTGCCCAATCAGGCCGATGGTTCAATTTTGCTGGATGACATTGCCGGGGCGATGGCGCCGGATAATCTGCACTTCGCGCCCGTGAAACTCCTGACGCTGGAAAACACCATCGGCGGCAAAGTGCTGGGGCTGGACTATCTGAACCGGGCTACCAATCTGGCGCGGGAACTGGGGTTGAAAACCCATCTGGACGGCGCCCGGATTTTTAATGCCTCGGTTCGGCTGGGGGTGGATGTCAAGGCTCTTTCAGAGGGGTTTGACAGTGTGTCGGTGTGTCTTTCAAAAGGGCTGGGGGCGCCGGTGGGCTCGGTTCTGGTGGGGGACGATGACCTGATTCGCCGGGCCCGGCGGCACCGGAAAATTTTAGGCGGGGGCATGCGGCAGGCCGGTATTCTGGCCGCGGCGGGGCTATACGCTTTAGAAAATCATGTGGCCCTTTTGGGGCATGATCATGCCAATGCCGTGGCGCTGGCGAACGGTCTGGCGCGCTTTGACGGGCTGAAGGTGGTCATGCCGCAAACCAACATCGTTTACGTTGAGGTTGGCCAGGATCGGGCCAACGCGCTAAAAACCGAGCTTGGTGTCCACGGGATTGGCATAACCTCAAGCCACGGGGGCCGCCGGCATCGCTGGGTGACCCATCTCGACATAAGCGAGGACGCGGTCGCTGTGGCGCTCGGTGTGGTGAAAAATTTCTATCTGGCCGGTTCGTCAGAGCCTATCCTGTTTTGATGGAATCAAAACAGGGCTCTAAGTCCCTGTTTTGCCGCGTTTCCGAACCGGATAACCGGACCCACTTATCCTGGAAACGCTTTAGCGAAATAGTCCTGCAACGGGCGGACGGTCAGATTGCCTTCCCGATAGGCCAAAATTCCGTCAACCGCGGCGATGGCGCCCGGGATTGTGGTGTAATAGGGGATCTTTTGCATGAGGGCGGAGCGTCGCAGATCCCGGCTGTCCGTAATGGCCTGGGCGCCGCCGGCGGTGTTGATTACCAGGTCGATGGCGCCGTTGGTCATGGCGTCGACAATGTGGGGGCGCCCCTGATGCACCTTGTTGATGCGTTCGCATTTTATCCCCGCCGCTTCGAGATGGCGCCGGGTACCGCCGGTGGCCAGGACCGAAAAGCCGATTTTTGACAGTTTGGCAATCGCTTTGGTGACGGCGGTTTTGTCGGTGTCGCGCACGGAAACAAACACGGTACCGGTGGTGGGCACGTTAACGCCGCCGCCGAGCTGGGATTTGGCAAAGGCCATGGCAAAATAGGTGTCGAGACCGATAACCTCACCGGTGGAGCGCATTTCGGGGCCGAGTACGGTATCCACACCGGGAAAACGGGCAAAGGGAAACACCGCTTCCTTGACGGCGATATGGGCGAGGGGTTTTTTGCTCAGGCTAAAGCCATCGAGGGGCTCGCCGGCCATGATGCGGGCGCCGATCTTGGCCACCGGCTGGCCGATGACCTTGGCGACAAACGGTACCGTGCGCGAGGCACGGGGGTTGACCTCAAGCACATATATGGTGCCGTCCTTGATGGCGTATTGCACATTCATCAGCCCCACGACCCCCAGGGCGAGGGCCATTTTTGTGCTCTGGTGTTCCAGTTCGGCTTGCAGTTCTTTGCTCAAGGTGCGCGGGGGCAGGACGCAGGCGCTGTCGCCGGAGTGAATGCCGGCTTCCTCAATATGCTCCATGATGCCGGCAACGAACGCGGTCTTACCATCGCTCAGGCAGTCCACGTCCACTTCAATGGCGCCGTCCAGATACCGGTCAAACAACAAGGGATTGGTGGCGATCACCGAGTTGATCTGGCCGGTCTTGTCGTTGGGATAGCGGGCGCGAATATTAGGGGGCACCAGTTCGGTCAGCGTGCCCTGAATATAATCCTCGAACTCGTCGGGCGCGTGCACGATCATCATGGCCCGGCCGCCAAGCACATAAGAGGGCCGGATCACCATGGGATAGCCGAGTTGATCGGCTACCAGCCGGGCCTGCTCGAGGGAATAGGCTATGGCGTTTGCGGGCTGGGTCAGGCCCAGTTCATCAAGCAGTTTTTTGAACCGGTCGCGATCTTCGGCCAGATCGATGGCGTCGGGCTGGGTGCCCAGAATGGGCACGCCGGCCCGTTTGACGGCGGCAGCCAGCCCCAGGGGTGTTTGCCCGCCAAGTTGGACGATAACCCCGTGCAGGGTGCCGGCGCTGGCCTCGACATCTAAAATTTCAAGCACATCCTCCTCGGTCAGCGGCTCAAAATAAAGCCGGTCGGAGGTATCGTAGTCCGTGGAGACGGTCTCGGGATTGCAGTTGACCATGATGGTCTCGTACCCGACATCCGAGAGGGCAAACGCGGCATGGCAGCAGCAATAGTCAAACTCGATCCCCTGGCCGATCCGGTTGGGTCCGCCGCCAAGAATGACGATCTTTTTGGCGGTCGTTGGCCGGGCCTCGCTGGCCGGCGTGCCGGCAAATGGGGGTTCGTAGCTGGAATACATGTAGGCGGTGGGGGCATCGAACTCGCCGGCGCAGGTGTCGATGCGCTTGTAAACCGGGCGCACACCGAGCTGGTGGCGCAACGCGGTAACCTCAACGGTTTCCTTGCCGCTCAGTTCGGCCAGGCGTGCGTCGGAAAAGCCCATGGATTTGAGATCGCGCATGGGGCCTTCGGTTTCGGGCAGGCCGATCTGGCGCACTTTTTGCTCAAGATCGATAATGGTCTGGATCTGATCGAGAAACCACGGATCAATGGCGCAGGCCTTGAAAATGGTGGCGTGATCGGTGCCCAGCCGCATGGCCTGGGCCACCTGGAGCAGGCGATCGGGGGTGGGATTGCCCAGGGCGGCGCGGATGGCATTGGCGTCCTCGCCCTTGCCAAGACCTTCAATTTCAATCTCGTTGAGCCCCGTCAGCCCGGTTTCAAGGGAGCGCATGGCCTTTTGCAGCGCCTCGGCAAACGTGCGCCCGATGGCCATGGCCTCGCCTACCGATTTCATGGAGGTGGTCAGATTGTTTGTGGCGCCGGGGAATTTTTCAAAGGCAAACCGGGGCACTTTGACCACCACATAGTCAATGGCAGGCTCAAAGGCGGCGGGGGTGACGCCGCCGGTGATGTCGTTGTCCAGTTCGTCAAGGGTGTAGCCAACCGCCAGACGGGCGGCGACCTTGGCGATGGGAAAGCCGGTGGCCTTGGAGGCGAGCGCCGACGAACGGGACACCCGGGGGTTCATTTCGATGACCACCAGACGCCCGTCTTCGGGGTTTACGGCAAACTGGACATTGGAACCGCCGGTTTCGACGCCGATTTCGCGGAGCACGGCGATGGAGGCATCGCGCATGCGCTGGTATTCCTTGTCGGTCAGGGTCAGGGCCGGGGCCACCGTCATGGAATCACCGGTGTGAACGCCCATGGGGTCGATATTTTCAATGGAACACACAATGATGCAGTTGTCGGCCTTGTCGCGGACCACCTCCATTTCAAATTCTTTCCACCCCAGCACCGACTGTTCGATGAGCACTTCGTTGGTGGGGGAAGCATCGACGCCGCCCAGAACCAGATCATAGAGCTCTTCAAGGGTGTAGGCGATGCCGCCGCCGGTTCCGGCAAGAGTAAATGACGGGCGGACAATGGCGGGCAGGTCGGTGACGCGAGAAGCCTCAAGGGCCTGCATCTGAGCGGTCAGGCGATGTTCTTCGCGCCGTGTGCGCTCGCCGGCAGCCCACTCAACCTCAAACCGGGCGACCGATTTTGACTGGGCGGCGGGGTCAGGGTTTTCCGCCTTGATCCGGGCGATGGCTTCATCATGCTCGGCTAAAAACCGCTGTTTGAGTTCGGATGTGTTTACAAAAGCAGCGCGGGGGGTTTCGAGGCCGATCCGTTGCATTGCGGTGCGAAAAAGCTCACGATCCTCGGCTTTGTCGATGGCCTCGGCGGTGGCGCCGATCATTTCAACCCCAAACTTTTCCAGCACGCCCATTTTACGCAATGACAGGGCGCAATTGAGCGCCGTCTGGCCGCCCATTGTCGGCAAAAGAGCGTCGGGGCGCTCTTTTTCGATGATTTTTTCAACGATCTCCGGCGTGATCGGCTCCATATAGGTGGCGTCGGCCAGATCGGGGTCGGTCATGATGGTGGCGGGGTTGGAATTGACCAGAATGATGCGATATCCCTCGGCTTTTAGGGCCTTGCACGCCTGGGTGCCGGAATAGTCAAATTCGCAGGCCTGGCCGATGACAATCGGGCCGGCACCGATGATGAGGATCGATGAAATGTCGGTCCGTCTGGGCATGGGGCACTCGTGTTACGGGGCGCAGGCCGATGATGGCGCACCTCACAGATAAAAGGGTCACTCAAACCGGGATGATCTGAATTTGTTGGTATTTAGCCGAAGCGCCTCTGGATTTCCAGAGCCAAAACAGGGCGGGTCCCTCGGACTCACACGCCAATGGCTGGTCATATGACTGGTTTTGGGGCCGGGGCCGCCGCCTGACTATGGTAAAGGTGGCACGTTGACAGCAAAAAAGGCGCCCGGTTCCGGGCGCCTTTTTGGGTAACTTTCCCATTGATTGGGAGCTGGTCAGAAGCCCCAGCGCAGCGTCGCATCAAAAGCGTTGGCCGTCATGCCGCCAAAGGCCGTCGAAGCCATGTATTTGTATTCCAGACCCAGGGTCATGTTTTCCGAAACGACGAATTCAGTCCCAAGGCCAACGGTGGCAAAATTCACGCCCGAGTCGGCAAACTGAGCCCCGGCAGAAACGTAAAGCAAGGCGTCCGGTGAGATCAACATGCCGGCCCGTAAGGCACCGCCAGCGCCCACGCCAGTCGACCCAAAGCTCATGGAATAGGCAGAAACCCAGCCCTCGGCACCAAACAGGAAATCGCCGGATGTAACATTGGCACCCACCAAGGCGTTAATACGGCCGACTGTGAAAACGAAAGGCGGGTTGAGAAATGCAGCGGTGCCGCTCACGCCCACATAAACACCATCCCATTCAAAGTCGCCATTGGCGTCGGTCTGCGCCAGCGGATCGGCGGCCATGGCACCCGACACCATCATGGCCATTGCGCCAATGCTCAAAGCCAGTTTTTTCATCTCAGAGTCCCTCGTGCCTGAATTGTCCACAAAATTCACCATTCAGTTAACCGCGTTATTCGCCAGAAGTGCAAGTACGAATTCCGTTTCGCGGGGAATATGACAATAGACGGATGATTTAGTGCGCCAGGTGTCGCTTCCGGGCAACGGTTTTTCCCGCCGGCAGACCAATATTCTGGCCAACGCTATTCCGCGGCGCGTGGCGGGGCGCTTTCGGGCACTGGAAACTCGGGCACCTGGGGCAAGTTCTTGCTCGCGCGGATATGGTTGAAAAAGCGCACAAACAAATAGTGGCTGTCCCGGGGGCCGGGGGAGGCCTCGGGGTGGTGCTGGACGGAAAAAACCGGCTTGTCCGTTACCACCAGACCGCAATTGGACCCGTCGAACAGCGATATGTGGGTCTCTTTGACGTCGGGGGGCAAAGATTTCTTGTCCACAGCGAACCCGTGATTCATGGAAACGATTTCAACTTTCGAAGTGGTGTTGTCCATGACCGGATGATTGGCGCCATGATGGCCCTGATGCATTTTTTGGGTTTTCGCGCCCAGGGCCAGAGCCAGAAGCTGATGGCCGAGGCAGATGCCAAACATGGGCACGCCAGAGTTGACCAATTCGGAAATGACCGGGCCGGCATAGCGGGCCGTGGCGGCGGGGTCACCGGGGCCGTTGGAAAGAAACACACCATCAGGCTTTAACTCTAGAATTTCGGCGGCGCTTGAAGTGGGGGGCACAACTGTTACCCGGGCGCCATTGTCCACAAGACAGCGAAAGATATTGCTTTTGGCACCATAGTCGATGGCAACCACATGAAATTGAGGATCACTGGCGGTGCCGTGGCCCGTTGGCCAGACCCAGCCGGCGCCGTCCCAGCCGTAACTTTGAGCGGTGCCGGTTTTGCCGGCGAGGTCGAGCCCTTCCAGACCGGAAAATCCCTCCAGTTCCGCTGCCATGGCGGCATCATCGAACACGCCGTCGGGGTGATGGGCAAGGACCGCCCGGGGCATGCCGCCCTGACGAATTCGGGTGGTAAGGGCCCGGGTATCCACACCGGCAATGCCGATGATGTTGCGCGCCTTCAGCCAGGCGTTCAAGTGGGCGATGCTGCGATAACTGGCGGGCTCGGTGATCGGTGCGCGCAACACCGCGCCGCGAACGCCGGCAATCGGTGCCGGGTTGGCGGTCTCCATATCTTCAGGGTTGGTGCCCACATTGCCAATATGGGGGAACGTGAACGTAATGATCTGACCGGCGTAAGACGGATCGGTGAGAATCTCCTGATAGCCGGTCATGGCGGTGTTAAAACACACCTCCGCCGCCACCATGCCCGTCGCACCAATGCCGGCGCCCGACAGGCGGGTGCCATCAGCGAGCACGAGCCATGCTGTGGGATCAGGTCGGTGCCAGCGGGTCAAAATCAGGTCTCTTGTTTTGTGGTTTGGGGGGAACCTATTGGATCGCTCTTATCAGGTCAATCCGGTTGCTTTCGCCTAAAACATGATTATTTTCAATTGGTTGTGCGATACCAGCGGGACCGTTTCCTTCGCCGGCTTCCTCGGCTATAAGCAGGAATACGAAATGACGACGAAGGAGCGCGGTATGCGCGACAGGATTAACGCGGCCCTTAAAGAGGCAGTCAAGGGGCGTCAGGGGAGACGAACAGCAACCTTGAGGCTGGTCAATGCGGCGATAAAAGACCGGGATATCGATGCACGGGGGGAAGGCAAGGAAGCAGTGGCAGATCAGGAAATTTTCCAGATCCTGCAAAAAATGGTCAAGCAGCGCCAGGAAAGCGCCCGGATATACGGGGATGCGGGGCGCACCGATCTGGAAACCCAGGAACTCGAAGAAATCGAGATCATTGCCGAGTTTTTGCCCCAGCCGTTAGGTGAGGACGATGTGGCCGCGGCCATCGATGCGGCTATTGCCGAAACCGGCGCCGAGGGATTGCGCGATATGGGAAAGGTGGTGGGCGTGCTCAAGTCAAAATTTCCCGGCAGAATAGATTTTGGCAAGGCGGCAAAAGTGGTCAAGCAACGCCTTGACGGTTCGTAACGGGTGAACTGGTATTCACCGGCTTGTGACGAAGTTTGAACTATCAGCAGGATAGAAATAGCCTAACAACTGTTCCGGCAACCTGTTGAGGAGAAAACCCATGATAACGCGCAGAAATATTGTTCTTGGTGCCGCCGCCGGTGTCGCAGGCGGGCTGGTTCTGGCGCCCACCGGCGTTCTGGCATCGAAGCAGAAAAACTTTGTGGGCTGGCAGGACGGAGTGGCCATCAACCAGACCGATCCGGTGGGTTATTTCACACAAAGTGCGCCGGTGCAGGGGCTTAAAGAATTTGCCGCCAAATGGGACGAGGCGATCTGGTATTTCGCCTCGGCGGAAAATCGCGACATGTTTTTGGCGACGCCGGAGGCCTACGCGCCCAAATATGGCGGTTATTGCGCGTTCGCCATGTCGTTTGGCAGTTTTGCCGACACGGTTCCCGAAGCATGGTCGATCGTTGACAGCGCGCTTTATCTGAACCAGTCCCTTGGGGTTCGCACCCGGTGGAATGCGGATCAGGCCGCCTTGATCAAGCGGGCAGATCAAGCCTGGGCCAGCGTTTAGTTTTTTTTGTATTTAGTTCATTTCGGTGGCGCGATCAGCCGTCACGCAAGCCAATGTTGCCGGTTTTGAACCGGCCGGCGGCGATGGTTAGCGGGTAAAACGCGGGGCCATAGCGAAGTGCGCCGGTAGACGGTGTGGACGCGGGGCGGGGTAGCGCCTACATCTTGGCTATGCGTTTTTCCGACAGTTTTCTCGACGATATCCGTCAGCGTTTGCCCATCACCTCGGTGGTGGGTGAGCATGTGAGCTGGGACAAGCGCAAAAGCCAGCCCGGGCGCGGCGACATGTGGGCCTGCTGTCCGTTTCACGGTGAAAAGACCCCGTCGTTTCATGCGGATGACCGGCGGGGCATTTATCATTGTTTCGGGTGCGGGGTGACGGGGGATCATTTTCGTTTTCTGACGGAAAAGGCGGGCATGAGTTTTCCCGAGGCGGTGGAAGTGCTGGCGGCAAAGGCAGGGCTTGATCTGCCGGCCCGGGACCCCCGTCAGGAGGCCAGCGACCGGGTCCGCCAGTCCCTGTACGATGTCATGGATCTGGCGCAGCGCTATTTCGAGGCGGCGTTGGCGGCCAATATCGGGGCGCGAACCCGGGGATATCTGCGCGAACGGGGGGTCGAACCACCTGTCGCCGAGCAGTTCGGGCTGGGGTTTGCCCCCAATGCACGGGTGGGGCTGAAGGAATTTCTGGCCCAGAACGGGGTGGGTGCGGAGGCCATGGCCGCGTGCGGGCTGGTGGTGGCCGGTGAGGATATTGCGGTGCCCTATGACCGGTTTCGAAACCGGCTGATGTTCCCGATCCGAAATTTTCGCGGACGAATTGTCGCCTTCGGCGGCCGGGCGATGTCGGAAGACATGGCGGCGAAATATCTCAACTCGCCGGAAACCGAACTGTTTTCCAAGCGGCGCACCCTTTACAACGCGCAAGGGGCTCGCCAGGCGGCCCATGACGGAAAACCCCTCATTGTGGTTGAGGGATACATGGATGTGATTGCGCTGGTCTCGGCGGGGGTTACGGGGGCGGTGGCGCCGCTGGGCACGGCGCTGACCGAGGAACATATTGGGATGTTGTGGCGCATGTCGCCCAACCCGGTTATCGCTTTTGATGGCGATGGCGCCGGGCAGCGGGCCGCCGGACGGACCATTGATCTCATCGTGCCCCGGTTAAAGCCGGGGTATTCCATTTCTTTGCTGAACCTGCCGGAGGGGCAGGACCCCGATGATGTTATTCGCGAACTCGGGGCGCCGCGGTTTCTGGAACTGGTTGCCCGGGCAACGCCGCTGGCCGAAGCGCTGTGGGATCGGCTGATCCGGGGCGGGGGGTTTGATACCCCCGAAGCACGGGCCGGGCTTGAGGCTGATCTGAAGGCAGTGGCCGGTCAGATCGGTGATCCGGCGGTTCGGCGGCACTATACCCAGGCATTTGACGAGCGGCTGGCCGTATTTTTCAGACCGCTGGAGCAAAAGAGCTTTGCCCGGGGTGGCCGGAGCCATGATGGGCGGGGCCATGATGGGCGAAGTTATGGCGCGCGACACGGGTTTGGCGACGACCGGCGATGGCGTCCGGGCGGTCGGGCTGGCCCCGCCCGGGTGCTGGTTTCCGAGGGGCTGAAAAAATCGCGGTTGTTTGGCGCCGGGTCCGCCCCGTCCCCCCGGGAAGCGGTGATTGTCCTGGCGGTGGTCAATCATCCCGAACTCGCCGAGGAGCGGCACGAGGATCTTGCCGGGCTGGAGCTGACCTCGCCGGCGGCCACCCGGTTGCTTGGGTCCGTGCTCGACATGATCAGCGCCGCGCCTGAAAGCACCGCGCAAACGCTACGTGAAACCCTTGAACGGGCCGGGCTTGGGGAGGACCTTGCAGCCATCGACACGGTGGTCCGGCGGCAGGGGGTTTGGCAGGCGGGGCCCGATGCCAACAAAATTGATGCCGAAACCGGCCTGAAACACGCGCTGGCCTTGCATTACAAGTCGGTTCGACTAAATAGAGAGCTTAAAGCAGCCGAACTGGCGCTGGGCAATGAGCCGAGCGAGGAATCATACGAGCGGCTGCGGGACATTCAGAATCAGATTTCCAGCGTCGAAGGCACGGAAGCCTTGATCGAAGGGTTTGGTTCGTTATCCGGGCGCTCGGTGCGAGACCTTTAAGGGTTTTGGCCGGCGATTTATTGCGTAGGGGGGCGCTTCCCTTTTGCAATTTGTGATGACGAACTGGCGGATCCTTTGGGATTTGGCAAGTGTTTATGGTGCACTACCGGGGCAAGTACGAATTTTGACCCCACCCATCCGCCCGGTTACCGCCCGTTGACGGGCGCGCAGCCAGCGCACCGTCGGGCACCAGGAGAACAACGCATGGCAACCAAAGCCTCGCAAAAAGAGACCGAAAAACCCGACGCACAAGGCGAAGGACAGGACGGACCGCTGCTCGACCTTTCAGATTCCGCGGTCAAGAAAATGATCAAGACCGCGAAAAAACGCGGGTTTGTCACCTACGAAGAACTTAATGAAGTCATGCCCTCCGAGGAGGTTACCTCGGAACAGATCGAGGACGTGATGGCCATGCTTTCGGACATGGGCATCAATGTGGTGGACGAGGACGAGGTGGAGGAAACCGAAAGCGCGGCCAGCCCCGCCGCCGCCAAAACCGGCACCGATGTTGCCGCCGCCACCGGCACCGCCATCGCCTCTAAATCAAACGCCCGCGAAGGTTCGGACCGGACCGATGATCCGGTGCGCATGTATTTGCGCGAAATGGGCACCGTGGAGCTTTTGAGCCGCGAGGGCGAAATTGCCATCGCCAAACGGATCGAGGCAGGACGCGAGACCATGATTGCCGGGCTTTGCGAAAGCCCCCTGACCTTTCAGGCCATTATCATCTGGCGCGACCAGCTGGCCGAGGGTGAAATCCTGCTGCGCGACATTATCGATCTGGAGGCCACTTATGCCGGCCCGGACGCGAAAACCGCCGAACCGATTGCCAATCCGCCCCGGCCGGCCAACGGTTTGATCATTCCCAGACCGCCGCAGGCCGCTGTGCCGGCGCAAAATAATGCAACACCAGCCGGTGACGGGGCCGCAACCAACGGTCAGCCATCGGGCGAGAATGCCGGCGGGGTGCAAAACGAAGGTGAAAAAAGCGCCGAAGAAGAAGACGATGACGACGATGATGATGACGAATTTGAGAACAATCTGTCGTTAAGCGCCATGGAGGCTGAAATCAAGCCGCAGGTGGTGGAAACGTTCGACAAGATCGCGTCCACTTACACCAAGCTTCGCAAGCTGCATGACGAGCAGGTGGTGCGGGCATTGGAAGCCGATGTCTTGAGCAAGGCGCAGCTTCGGCGGCTGAACGAACAACGTTCCTCAATCATTGAGAATGTGAAATCCCTGTGTTTGAACAATTCGCGCATCGAGGCGCTCGTTGAGCAGCTTTATGACATCAACAAGCGGTTGGTGCGGGTGGAAGGGCGGCTGTTGCGGCTGGCGGAAAGCTATGGGGTCAAGCGCGCCGAGTTTTTGAAAGAATATCAGGGCCGGGAAATGGAGCCGGAATGGATCGACCGGGTGGGGGAACTGCCCACGAAAGGGTGGGCGGGTTTTGCCCGGCGCGAAGCGCCAACCATTCTGGAACTGCGCGGGGACATCCAGACCCTGGCAACCGAAACCGGGCTGAATATCGGCGAATACCGGCGCATTGTTTACAAGGTGCAAAAAGGCGAACGCGAAGCGGCGATTGCCAAAAAGGAAATGGTGGAGGCCAATTTGCGCCTCGTTATTTCCATCGCCAAGAAATACACCAACCGCGGCCTGCAATTCCTTGATCTCATTCAGGAAGGCAATATTGGCCTCATGAAAGCGGTAGACAAATTCGAGTATCGCCGGGGCTATAAATTCTCCACCTATGCCACCTGGTGGATCCGGCAGGCCATCACCCGTTCCATCGCCGATCAGGCCCGCACCATCCGTATTCCCGTGCATATGATCGAGACCATCAACAAGATCGTGCGCACTTCGCGGCAGATGCTGCACGAGATCGGGCGCGAGCCGACACCCGAGGAGCTCTCCGAAAAGCTGCAAATGCCCCTGGACAAGGTGCGCAAAGTGCTCAAAATCGCCAAGGAACCGATTTCCCTGGAAACACCGATCGGCGATGAGGAAGACTCAAATCTTGGGGATTTTATTCCCGACTCCAACGCCATTCAGCCCATTGATGCGGCCATTCAATCCAATCTGCGTGAGACGACAACCCGGGTTTTAGCCTCGCTGACACCCCGGGAAGAGCGGGTGTTGCGCATGCGGTTTGGCATTGGCATGAACACCGATCACACGCTTGAAGAAGTAGGCCAGCAGTTCTCGGTGACGCGGGAACGCATTCGGCAGATCGAGGCCAAGGCGTTGCGCAAACTCAAACACCCCAGCCGCTCGCGGCAGCTACGCAGCTTTTTAGATAATTAGATTGGTTGTGATCGATAGTTTTTTTCTCTCACGCCGAGTTCGCTGACGCTCACCGGCTCCGAGGGGCGGCGCTTGCGCCGCTCCGTCCTCGTTGTCGGGCTGGCATGTATAAGTTGTGTGCGTATGAGTTCTTTCACTTTTGGAGTTACACACACCGCCCGGACTCGTCATTACCCGCATGAAGCGGGGGTAATGACGAAGGTGGATTGCCGCGCTCCATGGAGCTTTGTTTGGTCGCGTTTCCGAACCGGATAACCGGGGCCACTTATCCTGGAAACGCTCTAAGGTCGCTCGCAATGACGAAAATACGATAGGTTAGGGATTGCGGTGACAGTTTACCAAAAACCGTCACCGCAATTTCTAAAAGCAAGACCTAGCTGGCGCCGAGTTCGCAGCTCACAGCGGTGTTGAAGGGGGCAAACACCCCGGCCGGGTTGTCCCGAAATGCCCAGACATGCTGGTCATAATGGGGGGCAAATCCGTGGGCCTCATCACCTGCGGTGGCCGCATCATCGGCCATGTCATCCCAGACCTTGCCGGCAAACCTGGGGGGTTCGGTGTTGCCTTCAGCGG
>JAADFY010000100.1 GCA_013152625.1 Alphaproteobacteria bacterium | reverse complement strand
TCGTCATGGTCTGAACGGTACGAACCGTGAGACAAAAGTAGGAAAAAACCACCCCCTTGCACCACCCCGGACTTGATCCGGGGTCTGGAATACATGTCCCGGCTCGGTGGCCGGGACGGTACGGTATCGGTACAGCCTGTGACGCAAACTGGAACCCGTAAGCGCAAACAAACCAGGCAATTCCATCCCAACGTGAATTAGGCAAACGCCAGCGCTACCCCGCCATGTTGTCCAAACAGATGGATGTCGTCGGCACCAAACGACAGACCGGTGACCTCGCCTGGTTTGACATGGGCCCGACCGACGATGCGGACGGTAAAAACCCCCACCTTGTCCACCGCCACATAGGCAAAACTGTCCGATCCGAGGTGCTCAACCACTTCGATTTCGCCCGCAAGAACCCCCTCCGCCGTTCCGCACAGGGAAATTGATTCGGGCCGCACCCCCAGATGGGCCGCATTATCGGGGGCCCCTTTGAAATCCCATTCCGAGCCATTGGCAAACGTGACCGTGCCCGCTTTGCTGTTTGCGCCAACCACATTCATTTTCGGTGAGCCGATGAACTGGGCGACGAACAGGTTTGCCGGGCGCTCATAGAGTTCGAGGGGCGTTCCGATCTGCTCCACCAGCCCGTCCTGGAGCACAACAATCCGGTCAGCCAATGTCATGGCCTCAACCTGATCATGAGTTACATAAACCATTGTCGCGCGTAAAAGCTGGTGTAGTTTGGCAATCTCGAGCCGCATTTCCACCCGGAGCGCAGCGTCGAGGTTGGACAGGGGTTCGTCGAACAAAAAAGCGCGCGGTTCGCGAACGATGGCCCGGCCGATGGCCACCCGCTGACGCTGCCCACCCGAGAGCTCCTTGGGCCGCCGGTCGAGCAGGTCTTCAAGTTTTAGCGTGACGGCAGCCTCGTGAACTTTTTTCGCGATCACCGTTTTTGGAACCCGGGCGACGGTTAAGCCAAATCCCATATTCTCCCGCACGGTTTTGTGGGGATATAGCGCATAGGACTGGAAGACCATCGAAAGCCCACGCTCGGCGGGGCGTTTGGAGGTCATGTCCTCGCCGTCGATGGTGATGGTGCCGTGTGTTGCTTCCTCAAGCCCGCTGATCAGGCGCAATAGGGTCGACTTTCCACATCCGGAGGGGCCGACGAAAATTACAAGTTCACCCTCATTGATAAATAGATCGATGCCCTTGATCACCTCGACTTCGCCAAAGGATTTGTAGATGTTTTTAAGCTCGATCCTGCCCATGGTCAGACCTCCAGGCCCCCGATTTTGTCAGCGGTGGGTGAAGCCCAGTCCAGCCACATTGCCGCCGTCCATGAAAAACTGTCTCCACCGCCGCCTTCGGCCGTGACCGGGTTGAAATACTCGTAAAAACCCGCTTTGCGGATCAGGGCTTCGGTGTCGGCCCGGATCCGTTCCGCCAGCTTTGTCAGACCGGCCCGGGTAAGCCCGTCGGCCACCAGCCGGTTGATGATCGCCCAGACCGGGCCACGCCAATAAAGGATCGGGTCGAACAGGGGATGCCCGGGGTCAAAACTGGGCAGGCCAAACCCTACCGGCTCCAGCCACTGCTCCAATAATCCGGCCATACGCGCGATCCGGGCCGGGTCTCCTTCCCCGGCATAAAGGGCCAGCCACGAGCCAGCGGTTAAAGCTTCGGCCAGCCGCCCCCGGCGCAGATCCATGGAGACATACCCCCCCAGTTTCTCCGACCACAGCCCGTCGAAACCCCTGGCCAGATTTGCACCGCGAAGCCGCGCCCGTTCGGCGATCGCGGTTTCTCCAGCCCTTTCGGCCAGCCACGCCAGGTCATGTTCCGCCCGGCGCAAAATGGCGTTGGTGCCGACGTCCGCTACCCAGAAAGGTGAGTGGTCGGCGAGTTTTTTGTCGTCCCAGCCATGGGATCGCCCGAACTGGACCAATGCCATATACCGGTCGTAGTCGGTCTTGGCAGGCCGCTGGCCGGCGTCAATGTGCTGGGTGTCCCGCCGCTGATAGGTGCCCACTTTTGAAATGTCCACATAAGACATGGGATGGTCCCAGTCTGGCAAATTGTCCCGGCCGCTCTCCCAGGGGTGAACGATGGCCACCAGGCCCGTTCCGTTCGGGTCCCGCGCATCGGCGAACCACTGGTGCCAGCGGTCGATGGCTTTGAGCATGGCATCCAGCCGGCCCGGATCAGGTGGGCCGGATCGGGCAAACAGGCGCCGCATGACCGTTGCCACAACCGGTGGCTGGGTAATGCCCGAGGTGGGCGGCGATCGGCGAGTGTCCCATTCGCCCGGGCCGGGGAAATAGCCTGCGTCATCGCGCCAGAAAATAATGTGGGGCACCATGCCGTTGCCCCATTGCCCTTCAAGAAGCGTTTCTATCTCCCGCCAGGCCCGCCCGGTGTCAAAAGCAGCATATCCCAACGCGACAAGGGCGGAATCCCAGTTCCATTGAAAAGGATAAAGCCCCTTGGTCGGGACGGTGTAGCCGCCCCGGTCATTTTCTTTCAGGATGGCCCGCGCCTGGGCATCCAGCCGTGAAATTTCGGTTATGCTCATCGATCAACCCTTGACGCTGCCGGCGGTCAGCCCCTGGACCAGGAACCGCTCGAACCAGAGGAAAATTACCAGTATGGGCACTGTGGCCACCACCGCGCCGGCCATGAGATGCTGGCGGGGAACTTCGGATGAATTGAGCGAAACCACGCCCCGGGACAAGGTGAAAATCCCCGGATCATCCAAAAACATGAAGGCAAAAAGAAACTCGTTCCAGGCGATCATGAACACATAAAGCGACACCGAAGCCAGGGCCGGCAGTGCCAGTGGCAAAGTGATCCGAAAAATGACCCCGGCCCGGTTGAGCCCGTCCATCAGCCCGGCGTCCTCAAGCTCCTGGGGCAGGCCCCGGAAATAGCCCTGCAACATGTAAAGGGCCACTGGCAGGGTGGTGGCGGGATAAACAATAAGCAGACCGGTCAGGGAGTTGCGCAGTCCCAGTTGGGAAAAAACCGAGTAAAGCGGAATGACCAGAACAATGGCCGGCACCATGTAAATGAGCAGGATAAAGCGCGACAAAAACGCCTGACCGGGAAACCGCAGCCGTGAGACCGCGTAGGCGCCGGGGATGGAAAAGGCCAGGGTGATGATCACGGTGGCAAAGGAAACAATGGTGGAAATGAGCAGGAACTGGCCGAAATTGAACAGGGTGAACAATTCGATATACGAACGGAACAGATCGGCCGGGGCCTGGGTGAAATCCACCGACAGATCAAGGGGATTGAGCAGCAGTTTTTGCTGGCTTTTCAGGCTGGTGACCACCATGACGTAAAACGGCAGAACCACGATGGTGGTAAAAAAGACAAACCCCAGCCCCTTGAGCAGCCGGATGATCAGCGCCTCGATGGCATAGCGCGCGATCATCCCCGTGTCGGTGTCCCCAAGGCAGGCCATGTTGGCCAGGGTCTGGCCGAGAGCGACCACCACAATGCCCAGCCCCAGGGTGAGCGGAGCGGCGCTGGCCGGCAACGTGAACGGAGCCGCAAACGACGCCAGCATCATCGCGATGAGCCCACCGGCAAACGCTGCCAGATAGAGCGCTTTGGTGCGCAGTTTTTTCTTTCTCGGCATGAGGATCGCGGCACTGACCGATCCGCCAAGGGCGCCTGCGGCCAGAACCGGGGTCGCCGGCAGGCCGGTAACCAGGGTCAGCCCGATCCCCACCAGCGCGATTGAAAGCACGCCCCAGATGGCGCCGGTGGCAATCCCGAGCAGATAGCCGGTTCCAAAACGCATCACGCTTCCTCCCGGTGGACAAAGCGGAAATGAATGGCTGCGAAGGTTAAGAGCAGCACAAAGATCACCACCGCCACCGCCGCACCGGCGCCCAGATCGGAAAGGGCAAACCCCTTCTCATAGACATCCACGGTCAGGGTTCGGGTGCCGGCGGCGCCGCCGGTGAGCAGGAAAATGTCGTCGAACTTGTTAAACGTCCAGATGAACCGCAAAAGAAACAGCGTCGATAAAATCCCGGCCAGCTGGGGCAGGGAAATGTGCCGAAACTGCTGAAACGGGGTGGCGCCATCCACTTCGGCCGCCTCATACATGTCGGCGGAAATGGATTGCATACGGGCCAAAATAAACAGAAACGAGAGGGGGAAATAACGCCAGGCTTCAAAGGCAATGACCGTGGCCAGCGCCAGCGGGAATTCAAATGTCAGCCCTAAAATATTCAGATCAACCACCCGCTGGCCGAAAAAGTTGATGCCTTCTTCGGTGACATTCATGCGCACCAAAATGGCATTGAACGTGCCCGAGAACGGATCGAGCAATATCACCCAGGTAAAAGCGACAGCGATCACCGGGGCAACAAACGGGAACAGAAACAGGCCCCTCAATATTGGCCGGCCGATAAATGTAGTGTTGAGCAACTGGGCGGCAAACAGGCCCAGCAGCAGGGCGCCAAGGGTGCCGAATATCGTGTAGGTAAAGGTGACCGAAAGCACTTTCCAGAACTCACGGGCGTTGAATATGCGGGCGTAATTGGCCCAGGTGAACTCGGCGTTGGTCAAAACATTGGGGGCCTGGCCGGACATTTCCGGTTTCGTGTCCCGAGGCGAGACCGGATTGGCGGCAAAGCCGGCATCGGGCACCACACTCAGCAAAACATCGATGCGTGTCCCCCCCGCCAGTTGCCCCAGGTCGCACTGGATTTTCGCCCCCGACAGCGTACATCGCGGATCGATCTCCAGCGCGGTCAGCCCGTCGGGCAGCTCGTCGGTCATGGCAACGCCGGTGATTGTGACCCGCTTTGAAGAATTTCTGACCCGGTAGCGAATGACAAAGGGCTGGCCGGCCACATCCATGTCGCCGCGCACCCGCTCGGAAGCGATAGGGGTTGGCGGTCGCAAGTCGGCCAACGTGACCGGTTTGGCCGAAATCCAGAAGTTGGCCAGCAGGGGAAAAAGAACGATGGCCATAACGATTAAAAAGGTCGGAGCCAGCATGAACCGGGCCAGCCGGGCCTCCTGGCGGGCCATGGGGCCCATTTTGCCCTTTTTTGCCGATGGTTTTGCGCCGCCCACTACCCAACTCCCCTGAAAACGGCAGGATCCGGACGGCACACCGCCCGGACCCCATGATCGTATCTTACAGGTTTTCAAGTTCCTCGTTGATCAGGCTGGCAGTCGCCGCCGAATCGCGTTCACCATCAAGGAACTCACGCACCAGCCGGTTTATGACCTGCGAGTTGATGATGGCCGAGGCCTTGGACAACTGCCCTTCCTTGACACCCCAGCGATCGGCAGTTTCCAGACCAGCAACGATCTCCGAGATGACCTCGGGAGCATACAGGTCAGAAAGTGGTGCCTTGCGATCAACGCCCACTGGCAGGGTGGCCCAGGCATCCACGAACCTGGTGGGGTCGTCTGGGGTTCCCCGGCGGACCGGGAACTTGCCCTCTGGGGCAATCGAGAGCGTTTTGGTATAGCCCTCATCCATGGAGAACCTGACAAACGCCGCCGCAGCGTCGGTATCGGCATCAACGGTAATCCCGAAATAGCGAATGTCGGCCCACGCCGCACCATCAGGATTGGAAGGCCCTGAAAAGCGGGTTATGATACCGGTTTTTGAAGCCAGCTCCCTGGATGTGGGGTCGTCATTGAT
>JAADFY010000099.1 GCA_013152625.1 Alphaproteobacteria bacterium | reverse complement strand
TTCAATGACCCGTTGCAGCATTTTTTTAAACATTGCCCGCATCATGACCACATCGAGCACTTTGCCCAACGGTCCCATGCGCGGCGCATAGGCAAAGTCCATAAAGACCTGTGTGCCGCCTCCTGCCAAGGGCAAGGGAGTGATGCCGATTTTAATGATCGCCTTGTCCACTGGCATCGAGCCTTCATAAATTTCCACCGTGTAGTCGGAGCCCTCGTTCCACTCCAGAACCCGTTCACGGATAAAATTCTTGCCATCCTTGAGATCGCACTGGCGGGTGGTGCCCACTCCGGTTTCGCTCGAACCCTCCAGCAGGTAGGAGCGCGAAAGGTTGGGGTTGAACACGGCTATGTTTTTGAAGTCGGCGATCAAGTCCCAGCATGCCTGTGGCGAGGCGCTGGTTTCATGGGTTACGCGCAGATTTGACATGGACGGTTCCTTTGTGAGAATGATCGTTCTTGATTTTGGTATCCATATGAGAACAACCATTCTCTGTCAACAGCCATAGCGAGCCACCCCATGGGAGACATTAAGACCACCGACCGGAACCCAGTGCTGGCGGCCATGGAATTGTTTTGGGCTGAGGGGGCCGAAGTGGCTTCCTATAACGATATTGTTAGCGCAACCGGATTAAGCCGAAAGGCCCTGTACCAGCGTTGGCCGGACAAGGACGCTCTCATATATGAAACGTTGCAACTCTATTATGGGCAGCTACGAAAATATGCCCTTGCCCCCCTTTCCCGGGGTGGATATCGGGGGCTGGTCGCCTTTTGGGATACTTTTGAAAATGCCGCCCGGCGGCCCGCGTGGCGGGGGTGCTATTTGTTCCGGACCGCCAGCGGCCCCATGCGGTCCCGCCAGTTCGTGGGCGCAATGCTGGAGCGCTATGCCGACGAATTTTACGCCGACATGGCGGCCCAGATTGCAAAGGGGCAGGCCGATGGTGAAATCGCCGCCGCCATCAACCCCGAATCCGCTGCGCTTTTGGCCTTTGCCCTGGCCGGGATGATTTCTGTAATTGGCGCCTCCGCGGGTTATACGGATCGGGTTGCGGTCCATTTTGAGGCTGCCCGCGCCAGTTGCGGGGTCTGACATTCTCAAGGCTACATCTCGCAGGTTTTGTCTTGCAGGTTTTGTCTGTAAAGTGGCGTCGTGATTATGCACGCCCCTTTTTTGGGGAGACCGATATTGAGGTTGATATGCCCTACAATTACGAAAAATTCTCGGCCGGTGAATATGATCTTGGCCAGTTTCGCGGCCCGGAGAACGGCACAAAAGCCCCGGACTTTGACCTGACCGACCCGGAGGGAAATCCCCGCCGCCTGCTCGATTTTGACGGGCAGTTTCTGGTCATCGAGATGGGCTCGATCACGTGCCCGTTGTTTCAGTCCCGGCGCCCGGGCATGGCCCGCGCCGTGTCGCGCCACCCGGATACCAGTTTTGTTGTTTTGTATATTCGCGAGGCCCACCCCGGCGCGGCCATTGCCCAGCATACCGACCTGACCGACAAGAGGGCCCGGGCCCGCGCGGTGCGCGATGAGGATGGTGAAGGGCGCACCATTCTGGTCGATGGTATCGATGGGGAAGCCCACAAGGCCTATGGCGAATTTCCGAATGCGGTGTTTATCGTTAATCGCAATGGCTGCATCGTCTATCGCTCCGACTGGAACGATCAGGTGGCCACCGACCGGGCCCTCACCCAGCTTGAGGCCGGCAAGCCTGCCACCGCAATATCCCTGTTCAAACCCGCCTTTCCACCAGTGGCCATTCATACTTTGCGCCGCAGCGGGCGGGGTGCCGGGCTCGATTTTCTCAAAAGCCTGCCGGTGCTGATCTGGAACAATCTGATATTGCGCAACTGGCGCCTGCTCACCGGCAGGCCGGCAAAAGTATCTGCCTCAGCCACCTGCTGATCGCACCTCGGTTAACTCGATTTGGCGATTTTGGGTCTTTTTGTTGCCCCCCGGGCTTCCTATATCTCGATTTGAGCGGTGCGCCTTAATGACGGGCACCAAAAAGACCACAACGCTTCGGGCGTTTGGCAGCGCGCCGGTTTCCGGGCGGGCCATGCGTGCCGTGTATGGGTCTGGACCCCAAGGAGAGTTGAGACATGAAAATTGAAAAATACACCGAGCGCGCCCAGGGCTTTGTTCAGGCCGCCCAGCAATTGGCCCTTTCCAGCGGCCATCAGCAGTTTACCCCGTTACATCTGCTAAAGATCCTGCTCGACGACGAAGAAGGTCTCGCCGCCGGTCTGGTGGACCGGGCCGGGGGCAATTCCATCGCCGTCAAGGGTACCGTGCACGCCGCCCTCAAGCGCGTTCCGGAAATATCGGGCGGCGGCGATCAGCTCTATTTGTCCCGTGACATTGCCCGTGTGTTTGATACGGCTGAAAAAGCCGCTCTTCGCGCCCGGGACAGTTTTGTCACCGTCGAACGGTTGCTGCTGGCTCTGGCCATAGAAAAAAATACCGAGGCCGGCAAAGCCCTTGCCGCCGCCGGTGTGACCCCCAATTCGGTTTCAAAGGCCATCGATCAGTTGCGCAAGGGGCGCACCGCCGATACCTCGTCTGCGGAAAACACATATGATGCTTTGAAAAAATACGCCCGCGACCTCACCGAGGAGGCCCGTGCCGGCAAGCTGGATCCGGTCATTGGCCGGGATGAGGAAATTCGGCGCACCGTGCAGGTGCTTTCCCGCCGCACCAAGAACAACCCGGTGCTCATTGGCGAGCCCGGCGTGGGCAAGACCGCCATTGCCGAAGGTTTGGCCCAGCGCATCGTCAATGGCGATGTGCCGGAAAGCCTGCGCTCGAAATCCTTGCTTGCTCTGGATCTCGGCGCCATGATTGCCGGCTCTAAATATCGCGGCGAATTCGAGGAGCGTCTTAAATCGGTCCTCTCCGAAATCGAGGCCGCCGAGGGCCAGGTTATCCTGTTTATCGATGAGTTGCACACCCTGGTGGGGGCAGGAAAAGCGGATGGGGCCATGGACGCCTCAAACCTGCTCAAGCCGGCCCTGGCCCGCGGCGAACTCCATTGTGTGGGCGCCACCACACTGGATGAATATCGCAAGCACGTTGAAAAGGATGCCGCTCTGGCCCGCCGGTTCCAGCCCGTTCACATCAACGAGCCAACGGTCGAGGACACGATTTCCATCCTGCGCGGTCTGAATGAGAAATATGAGCTCCATCACGGGATCAGGATTTCCGATTCGGCCCTGGTGTCCGCCGCAACCCTGTCCAATCGGTACATCTCCGGTCGGTTTTTACCCGACAAGGCCATCGATCTGGTGGATGAGGCGGCGGCCCGCCTGCGCATGCAGGTGGATTCAAAGCCCGAGGCCCTCGATGAGTTGGACCGGCGCATCATGCAGCTTAAAATCGAGCGCGAGGCGCTCAAAAAGGAAAGCGATGACGCCTCCAGGGGGCGCCTTGTAAAACTGGAAAGTGAATTGGCCGGGCTGGAGGAAGATGCCCAGGCTCTGTCCCAGCGCTGGTTGCGCGAAAAAGAACGTCTGGCCGGCTCCCAGCGGCTCAAAGAAGAGCTTGATACCGCCCGTACCGAACTGGAGAACGCCCAGCGGGACGGGGATCTCGCCCGGGCCGGCGAACTCGCTTACGGAGTTATTCCCGATCTGGAAAAGCGTATTTCCGACGCCGATCAGGATGCCGACGAGCGGGCTCAGGCCATGGTCGAGGAGGTGGTGTCCCCCGATCATATCGCCCAGGTGGTTGCCCGCTGGACCGGTATTCCCGTCGAGCGCATGCTTGAGGGCGAACGGGACAAACTGATCCGCATGGAAGAGGCGTTAAGCGCCCGGGTGGTGGGTCAGGCCGAAGCGGTTTCCGCTGTTTCCAAGGCGGTGCGCCGGGCCCGGGCCGGGTTGCAGGACCCCCAGCAGCCCATTGGCTCATTTATTTTTCTTGGGCCAACCGGGGTTGGCAAGACCGAACTGACCAAGGCACTGGCCCAGTTCCTGTTTGACGACGAAGGCGCCATGGTTCGCATCGACATGTCCGAATTCATGGAAAAACACGCCGTCTCCCGCCTGATCGGCGCCCCGCCGGGCTATGTCGGTTACGAGGAGGGCGGTGTTCTGACCGAGGCGGTGCGCCGCCGGCCCTATCAGGTGATCCTGTTTGACGAGATCGAAAAGGCCCACCCCGATGTGTTCAATGTCTTGTTGCAGGTGCTCGATGACGGGCGCCTGACCGACGGGCAGGGGCGCACGGTGGATTTCCGCAACACCGTGATCATCATGACGTCTAATCTTGGCTCGCAATATCTCATTGAGCAAAAAGAAGGTGAACCGGTCGAAATGGTCCGGGGCAAGGTGCTTGACGCGGTCAAGTCGGCGTTCCGGCCCGAATTTTTGAACCGGGTCGACGAGTTGTTGTTGTTCCACCGGTTGGCCCGGTCTCATATGGGCACCATTGTCGACATTCAGATGGAGCGTCTCGATACGTTACTCAAGCCGCGCGATATTACCATCGTGCTCACCGACGCGGCCCGTGAGTGGCTGGCCAATGAAGGCTATGATCCCGCCTACGGGGCCCGACCTTTGAAAAGAGTCATTCAGCGCCATGTTCAGGACAGACTGGCGGACATGATGCTGGCCGGTGAGATTGCCGACGGGATGACCATCATAGTCGATGCCGGGGAGGGCGGGCTGACCCTCGCCCCCCGGCAGGCCAAAGCCGACGCTGCATAAGAACGCGCCACTTGCGTTTTGACCGTCGGGGCTTGCCCCGGCGGTTTGCAGCCGCCATAGTAATTCTCCAGAAATCACAAATAAGAACAGGGAGACCGCGATGAATATTGGTGCGTTTTCTGTTAGCCTCAATGTAAAAGATGTAGTTGCATCGAAGGAATTCTATGAAAAGCTCGGGTTTGCCGCTTTTGCCGGAGATGCCGACCAGGGTTGGCTCATTTTAAGGAACCAGGGGACCGTCATTGGCCTGTTTCAGGGCATGTTTGAAAAAAATTCCTTAACGTTTAATCCCGGCTGGGATCAAAACGCACAGCCGCTGGAGAATTTTACCGACATTCGCGAACTGCAAAAACAACTCAAGGCCAGCGGCGTGGAACTGACCACCGAGGCTGATGAAACCACAAGCGGGCCGGCCAGCTTTGCCCTGGTTGATCCCGATGGCAATCCCGTTCTTTTCGATCAGCACGTCTGACAAATTGTGTCAGAACGGTCCCGGACCGGTTCTGTCGTTGCCCCAAGGTTTTTCCCGGCCCGTGCAATTGACAGATGGTGAAAGGACACATAGAACATAACAAGAACATTAAAGGGGATTTGATTAAGCCATGACCAATTTGAAAATTGATTATCTGGAGTTCCAGACCCCGGCCATGGCCGAAACAAAAGATTTTTTTGCCAAAGCTTTTGGCTGGAGCTATGTGGAATATGGCCCCGCGTATGCTGATATTCAGGGGGCGGGAACCGGTGGCGGCTTTGATAGGATCGAAGCCGGAGAGCCGGGGCCGCCGCTGGTAATTTTAAGGGCCGATGACCTCGAGGCGGCCCAGGTTCGGGTCGAGGCGGCGGGCGCCCTGATTGTGGAGCCGATTTTTTCGTTTCCCGGCGGGCGCCGGTTTCATTTCCGCGAGCCCGGCGGCAATGTCCTGGTGGTCTGGTCAAAGGAGTAGGAACAACAGCCGCCAATAAAGAATCAGAGG
>JAADFY010000098.1:2491-10157 GCA_013152625.1 Alphaproteobacteria bacterium | reverse complement strand
TTGAACGGGGCAAAGGCGGCGGGTTTTTGCGCTGCCGGCGGGGTCGATTTATCGCGCTGCTGATCGTTCGCCATATTGCCCGGTTTGTGCCCCCCGGCGCGGTGTAGCCCACGCGGCTTCAAGCCTCAAGGGCGGGCAGGTGTTTTACCCCGGCTTTGGGGCCGGCTGGTTGCGTAGAAAATCCAGCGCCCCCTGCAAAATGAAACTCGCCGCCAGCTTGTCCACCACCTGGGCGCGCCGGGCCCGGGACAAATCGGCCTCGATCAGGGTGCGGGTGACGGCGCTGGTGGATAACCGCTCGTCCCAGAACACGATCGGCAAGGAAATCCGGCCTGAAAGGTTGCGGGCAAAGGCCCGGGTGGACTGGGCGCGCGGGCCTTCGGTGCCATCCATGTTCAACGGCAGGCCCAAAACGATCGCCACCGCCGGATTGTTGCCCAGAATGGTTTCAAGGGCTGTGGCGTCGGCGTTAAATTTTGTCCGCCGGATGGTCTGCAGGGGTGTGGCGGTCATGCGTAACTGATCAGAAACGGCCACCCCGATGGTTTTGGTGCCCAGATCAAGCCCCACCAGCCGCCCGGACCGGGGCAATAATTTCAGGGCTGTGTGAAAGTCGGTGCTGGACATGGACGCTTGAGGGCATAGTTTGGCGCCCGGATCAATGGCCCATGGGCCGGCCCGTCGGGTTCAGGTGGGCTGGACGAATGCCAAATGGATGTCTTTCATGCAGCTGACCTGGTTTGGAGATAGCAGTTTTCGCGTCCAGATCGGCGGCCGTGTCATGGTATGCGACGGCCCCGGGGCCGACCCCGCCTATGCGGTTACCGAAGTTGGTGCGGGGGCCAAGTTTACCGTGCAACTGGCCATCACCGATCCAGAATTGCCCCTGGCCGACCCGGACAAATGGACCCCGTTGCCGCCGGTTCGCCCCCTTGATGCCCAACAGACCGCCCCGCAACTGTGGGTTCTGCCCGGTGGCGGGCTGAATTGCAGACGGTTTTGGCGAGCCGGTACTTGTTTTCCTGCCCGCCCATAACAATCTCATCGTACCCGGAGCCAGATCGGGCGCGGTTGTCCTTTACGGTGAAGGCGGTGATTCGGCGGCGCGCACGGGCGCAATTCTGGCGCAGATGGCTCCCCGGGTGCTGGCCTTTGGCATCGAAAGTTTCGATCTGGGTGGCATGGGGGTCGATTTTGCTGGCGCCGGCACCACGCTCATGGTGTTGGAACCGGGTCTTTCCCTGGGGTGCTGACCGGTGGCCCGTTGCCGGGCGCGCGGGTTTGGCCAGACAGGTTCAGGCAAACGGGTTTGGCATTGTCACACCGATGGGGCATTGCTAGACAGGCAGGTAGCCTGACTGTTTTTTAAAAAAAATGGAGAAAACCACATGTCGGTTGACGCCGATACGGTACGCCGCATTGCCCGCCTCGCCCGAATACACCTCGATGAGGGCGACGTTGACGGGCTGGCTGTTGAACTCAATACGATTTTGGGTTTTGTCGAGCAACTCAACGAGGTCGACGTGACCGGCGTTGCGCCCATGACATCGGTGACGCCCATGGTGTTGCGTCAGCGCCCTGACGAGGTGACCGCCGGCGGCCATGCGCAGGCGATTTCCGCCAATGCGCCCATCAGCGAAGACAATTTTTTTATGGTTCCCAAGGTGGTGGAGTAATATCTTGTCTGACTTGACCAGATTATCGCTCACCCGCCTCCGGGACGGGCTCAAAAAACGCGAATTTTCGTCCCGGGAGGTCACCACGGCCTATCTGGATGCGATAAAGGCGGCCAACTCGGCTCTGAATGCCTATATTGAGGTCACCGGCGAAATCGCCCTGAAAATGGCCGCCGCCAGCGATGAAAAACTGGCCGCCGGCACCGGCGGTCCGCTAGAAGGCGTGCCGCTGGGGATCAAGGATCTGTTTGCCACCAAAGGGGTGCACACCCAGGCCGGCAGTCACATTCTGGATGGGTTTCTGCCCGGATATGAATCCACGGTCACCGCCAATTTGTGGCGGGACGGCGCGGTTATGCTCGGCAAGCTCAATATGGACGAGTTCGCCATGGGCTCGTCCAACGAAACCTCATTTTATGGCCCGGTGGTCAACCCGTGGCGGGCTTCGGGCTCCAATAAGGATCTGGTGCCGGGGGGATCGTCGGGCGGATCGGCGGCGGCGGTTGCCGCGTGGCTGTGCGCCGGGGCGACCGCCACCGATACCGGCGGTTCCATTCGCCAGCCGGCAGCGTTCACCGCAACGGTGGGGGTCAAGCCCACATACGGGCGCTGCTCACGCTGGGGGATTGTCGCCTTTGCCTCATCTCTGGATCAGGCCGGGCCCATTACGCGCACCGTTACGGACGCGGCGCTGATGTTGAACTCCATGGCCGGTTTTGATCCCAACGACAGCACCAGCACCGAAATCGAAGTGCCCGATTTTGCCGCCGCCGTCGACCGGGGCGTGCGCGGTTTGCGTATCGGCGTGCCGAAAGAATATCGGCTCGATGGCATGCCCGAAGAGATCGAGGCACTCTGGCAGGAAGGGCTGTCGTGGCTAAAAGCCGAAGGGGCCGAATTGCACGATATTTCCCTGCCCCATACCAAATATGCGCTGCCCGCTTATTACATCATTGCCCCGGCGGAAGCCTCGTCCAATCTGGCCCGCTATGACGGGGTAAAATATGGCCTGCGGGTGCCCGGCGCCGATATTACCGAACTGTATGAAAAAACCCGGGCCAAAGGATTTGGCCATGAAGTGCAGCGCCGGGTCATGATCGGCACTTACGTGCTGAGTGCGGGTTACTATGATGCCTATTACAAGCGGGCCCAGCGCATTCGCACCCTGATCAAACGCGATTTTGAGACGGTTTTTGCCGACGGAATCGACGCCATCGTGACCCCGGCGACGCCCTCGGCGGCGTTTGGTATCGGCGAAAAGGATATGGCCGCCGATCCGGTCAAGATGTATCTCAATGATATTTTCACCGTGACCGTCAACATGGCCGGACTGCCCGGAATTGCTGTGCCTGCCGGGCGTGATGGTGCCGGGCTGCCGCTTGGCCTTCAGATCATTGGCAAACCGTTTGACGAGGAGACCCTGTTTGCGGTCGCCCGGGTGATCGAGCGGTCCCAGGCTATGGAATTTGAACCTGAAAAATGGTGGCAATCATGAACGACGCACTGGAAATGAACATGGACGGGGCCGAGCCGCCCCGGGGCCTGTCCCGGCCGTTGCAGGCCCTGTGGTGGCTGAAAAAGGGTGGCCTGATACGCGGCCCCGAATGGGAGCAGGCCCACCGGATCTGCCAGACCCAGGAGGGCAATACCGACCATGACTGGGTTCACGCCCTGGCCCACTGGATCGAGGTCGATCTGGGCAATGCTGATTACTGGTACCGGCGCTGCGGCAAACGGCGGTCGACCGCCTCGGTCAGCCAGGAATGGGCATTTATGGTCAAGGCCCTTTCCGAACAGAAATGATCAGTAAACAAGGACCAGCAGACAAGGATCAGCGGTGACCGAGGCAAAAACCCCCAACCAATGCACCGGACTTGAAGATGTCCGGCTCGAGCTGGACCGGCTGGACGCGCAGCTTGTGGCGCTGTTTGCCCGCCGCCACCACTATGTTCAGCGGGTGGCAGCCTTGAAAAACAACGAAAACGAGGCCTACGATTCAAACCGGATCGACGATGTGATCGCCAAGGTGCGCAAAAGAGCCATAGAACATGGCGGCGACGCTGATCAGGCCGAAATGGTCTGGCGGAGCCTGATCGACTGGAATATCAACTACGAGAAGGGCATTATCGCCGCCCGCCAGGTCAGAGACTAAACCCCGGTCATGATCACGCAGCTCACCGTGCGCAAAGCTCATATCGCCGAAGCGGCCCGGCTGGGCATGCTCGCCCATAAAGCCTGGGAGCGTGATCTGATGGGATTTTTCACCGATGGCGGTAACTGGCGCCGGCAGATGGCCACCGATCTGGTGCTCTATTGCGTCGGGGCAACCGGCGATATTGTGGTGGCGGACCGGCAAGGCGAGGCCATCGGCTGGGGCGCCCGGGAGCGCAACTACATTCCTTATCTCTGGGTAACCCCGGGCTGGCAGGGCAGGGGCACCGGATCGCAAATTCTTGGCCGTCTGGAGCAGGACATGGCAGCATCAGGGTTTGCCAGTTGCGTGCTCGATACCCTGGCCGCCCACAAGCGAGCCATCAGGTTTTATGCGGGGCACGGTTACAAAATCACCCAAAAAGGCGAAATGCCGACCCGGACCGGGGGACAGCGGATCGAAAAAGTACGCATGGTCAAGGTGCTGGCGACCGCCGGCACCGGCGGCCACTAAGCAACCATAGCCAATGAAATCGAGAGTTCTGCCATGTCCTTGAATGATCCCGCCGCCCTGGTGGATACGCGAACGCCGAACAAGGCCCACTTCATCGCCGGGTCCACTGGCGACTGGGAGGTGGTCATCGGCATGGAGGTCCACGCTCAGGTCACGTCGAAATCCAAGTTGTTTTCCGGTGCGTCGGCGAAATTCGGCCAGCCCCCCAACTCCAACGTGTCATTTGTCGATGCGGCCATGCCCGGCATGTTGCCGGTAATCAATGCCGAATGCGTCCGTCAGGCGGTGCGCACCGGGCTGGCGCTGAAGGCCAAGATCAACAAGCGTTCGGTTTTTGACCGCAAAAACTACTTTTATCCCGATCTGCCCCAAGGGTATCAGATCTCGCAATATCTGGATCCCATTGTCGGGGAGGGCACGCTCATGCTCGATCTGCCCGACTCCGAGCCCATTGAAATCGGCATCGAACGGTTGCATCTGGAACAGGACGCCGGCAAATCAATCCACGACCAGCACCCCAACATGAGCTTTGTCGATCTGAACCGGTCGGGGGTGGCGCTCATGGAAATTGTCTCAAAGCCCGATTTGCGTTCTTCTGCCGAGGCCCGGGCCTATTTGTCCAAGCTGCGCACTATTCTGCGCTATCTGGGCACCTGCGACGGCAATATGGAGGAGGGCTCCCTGCGGGCCGATATCAACGTGTCGGTACGCCGGCCCGGCGGCGCTTTCGGCACCCGTTGCGAGATCAAGAATGTCAATTCGGTGCGCTTTGCCGGCCAGGCCATAGAGTATGAAGCGCGCCGCCAGATCGATGTTCTGGAGGATGGTGGCACCATCGAGCAGCAGACCCGGCTGTACGACCCCAAGTTGGGCAGGACCCGGGCCATGCGCACAAAAGAAGAAGCTCACGATTACCGCTATTTCCCCGATCCCGATCTGTTGCCCCTCGAATTCGATGACGCGTTCATTGCCGAACTGGCTTCCGATCTGCCCGAACTGCCGGACGAGAAAAAGACCAGATTTATCCGCGAGTACAAAATTTCCCACTACAACGCGTCGGTGCTGGTGGTGGACCAGACCAGCGCCGATTTTTTTGAGAGCGTGGCCAAAGGGCGCAACGGCAAGCTGTCGGCCAACTGGATGATCAACGAGTTTTTCGGGCGGTTGGCCAAGGAGGGGCTTGAGGTGGCGGCCAGTCCGGTCAGCGCCGGCCAGCTGGGGGGCATCATCGACCTGATCTCATCGGAGAAAATTTCGGGCAAGATCGGCAAGGAACTGTTTGAAATTGTCTGGGACGAGGGCGGCGATCCGGCCAAAATCGTTGCCGACCGGGGCATGGGTCAGGTCACGGACACCGGGGCTATTGAGAAAATTGTTGATGAGATCATTGCCGCCAACCCGGATCAGGTGGCCAAGGTGAAGGACAAGCCGTCCATGATCGGCTGGTTTGTCGGTCAGGTGATGAAAGCGAGCAGGGGCAAAGCCAACCCCCAGGCGGTCAACGCGATTTTGAAAGAAAAATTAGAGGTTTAGCCCAAAAATTAGTGCTTGAAGGCCACCCTTTTCAACGTGTTTAAAAGGCGCCCGTCGATGAGCACAAGGCCGGCAAAAATCCCGATCATACCCATGAAATGCTCGACTTGCAGGCTTTCCCCCAGAAACACGTAGCCTAGAATTATCGCCGATATCGGGGCGATAAATGTCACGGTGGCAAAATTGGTTGCCCCCACCCGGGGCAGGATCCGGTACATGAGCGCAAAGGCAAATGTGGTCGATATCAAGGCAATGGCCAACAGGGCCGCCCAGCCTTCAACGGTGACCAGCTGTGGGATGCCTTCGGCCAGAAATGCGGTGGGGACGGCGGCCAGCGTTGCCCCGGACAAGGCGCCGGCAGCCAGATAAAGCGGGTCTATGTGCCGAAAACTTCGGGTGTAATTAAGAGCAACCGCATAGCACAGGGTTGCCAGAAGGCTCGCGCCGACGGCCCACAATTGCGAAACCCCGCCCGCTGACAGGACAGGCAGGGTTAAAACTGCCACACCCCCAAGACCAGCCCCCACCCCGATGAGTTTGCTCCAACTCGCTTTTTCACCCCCGAGCCAGAAATGAGACACCACCACCGTGGTGATCGGGGTCATGGCATTGATGACTGCGACAACACCGGACGCGAGAGAGCCTTGGGCGAGGGGAAAAAGGGCAAATGGAATCGCATAGGTGAATGCTCCGAGGACGAAAAACCCTGTCAGCAGCTTGCGATTGAAAGTTATGGGGCGGCGAAGGGCCAGCACCAGCACCCAGCTTCCCATGGCGCCAATCCCCACCCGGCCCGCCGAAACCCACAACGGCCCGAGTTCACGAATAAGCAACAAAAACGAGGAACCCCAGATCGAGCCGATGAACACGATTGTGAACCAGTCGCGGTTTGTCATCTGATTGTCTTCTCTCAACTCGCGACCCATTGGCAGTCGAAATACTGCCGGTGGCACGTTTCGTCGACCCGGTTTTAACTGTGGGCAATTGCCGGTCGGCGGGGAATGGAATTTTTTAACTGGTCGGGAAAGCAACCTGACCGGTGGCCAGTTCGGCCAGGGCCATGGGGTAAAGCCGGTGTTCGGCCGCCAGAACCCGCGCTGCCAGGGAAGCGGTTGTATCACCAAACATCACCGGCACCGCAACCTGCGCGATTACCGGCCCGTCGTCGGGTTTTTCGGTTACGAAATGCACAGAGCATCCATGCTCGGAGGCCCCGTCCGCCAGGGCCCGTTCATGGGTATCAAGCCCCTTGTACCGGGGTAGAAGAGAGGGGTGAATGTTGATGAGGGTTCCCTGCCAGAGCGTTGTAAATTCGGGGGAAAGTATCCGCATGAACCCCGCCAGACAGACGATTTGCGTGCCCCACGCTTTCAGGATTTCGTCCGTGGCCCGGTCGGCGCCAGCCCTGTCCCCATGATCGTTCAGACCAACGGTTCTGGTTGGCAGCCCGGCGCTCTTGGCCAGTTCCAGCCCCGGCGCCTCGGCCCGGTCGGAAATCACGCCGACAATTTCCGCTGGAAACCGGTGGTCGGACGCAGCTTCGATCAGCGCTGCCATATTGGAGCCCCGGCCTGAAATCATGATTGCAACGCGTTTCTTGACCATTCAAATTTCGCTCAAAAACTCAATTTTCCACGATAGGACACCGGCTCGGCCCCCCTGGGGACAACCTGCCCGAGCGTGAACACATGTGCCGGGTCCATCTCTGTGGCCCCCATAAACGGCGCCACTTCGCTTTGGGCCAGTATAACCAGCATCCCGGTGCCACAGTTAAACGTACGCAACATTTCTT
>JAADFY010000098.1:0-2395 GCA_013152625.1 Alphaproteobacteria bacterium | reverse complement strand
CGGGCAATATTCGTGGCAGGTTTTCGCTAATGCCGCCACCGGTAATATGCACCAGCCCCTTGATCCCAACATTCGCCCGCAAGGCGGCCAGAATGGGCGCCACATAAATTTCAGTAGGGGTGAGCAGGCTTTCGCCAAGGGTCCGGCCCGGTTCAAACGGTGCCCGGGCGTCAAGGGCGGCGCCACTGGTTTTGATAATTTTGCGTACCAGCGAAAACCCGTTTGAATGCGCACCAGAAGAAGCCAGCCCGATGATCCGGTCGCCGGCGGCAATGCTTGGGCGGGGCAACAGGCGGTCGCGCTCCACGGCGCCCACCGCGAACCCGCCCAGATCATAATCGCCAGTTCGGTACATGCCGGGCATCTCGGCGGTCTCGCCGCCAACCCGGCAAGACGGCACCCGGCGGCAATGCCCTCGACAACCTTCGCCGCCACATCCACGTCAAGCCGGCCGGTGGCAAAATAGTCGAGGAAAAACAACGGCTCCGCGCCCTGAACGATTAGATCGTTCACGCACATGGCAACCAGATCAATGCCGATGGTTGCGTGATTATTCGCCTCGATGGCCAATAACAGTTTGGTGCCGACCCCGTCATTGGCCGCCACCAGCACCGGATCGGTGAAACCGGCGGCTTTTAAGTCAAACAGGCCGCCAAAGCCGCCGATATTGCCCTCTGCGCCGGGCCGGGCGGTGGATTTGACAAACGGTTTGATCCGTTCGACCAGGGCGTTGCCGGCATCAATATTCACCCCGGCATCGGCGTAACTCAGCCCGTTCTTGTTTTGCTGCGACACTGTTCCCGCTGGCCCCGAAAATTACTGGTCAGACCGCCCGATGCCGCCTGAATACCTAGCGCGGGTCTGCTCCAGCGCTCATAGGTGGTGTTGCGCGCCGAGGCAAGCCGCCGGTGGGCCAAAAATCAGGGCCGTGCCAGCCGCCAGACGCCGCCAACAAGGGCGCACCCGGCAACCAATATCGCCGGGCTTCCGGTCATCCTTGAACCGGTAAAGCGGTTGTCCCATAAATGCCGCCTGCAGGGTGCCGTCGGTACGCTCGATCAGGGAATAGTTTTCTCCCAGTTCGACCCCGGCATCCAGAAGTGCCGGCGGCCAATTTTCGGCGCACGCACCATAGCAGTTGGAAACGAAAGCAGCGTCCCTGTCATAGTAGTAAAGCGACATGTGCTGCTGGTTCATCATGTAAACCTGGCCGCCAAACTCCCGGCTGTGCACCAGCGCGTTGCCATGGGAGCTGGCAATGGCGGGACCGACGCCAACAACGGCGATGGTAAAAGCGGCAATGAGAAATGTTCTGGCCGGCATATGTGTTTTCTCCCTGGTTCAGGTTTCCCCGGCAGCGATCCCGCACCCCGGCATGAACACTCCTACCCCGAAACCGGCCCCGCCGCAGGCATGCTCACGCAGGTGTGTTTTACTTTGACGCAATTCGAGCGCAATAAATTAGCGCCACAGGGCGTCGGCCCCGGCTGCCGTCGCCCTGAGGGCCATTTCGCCCCGGCTTACCAATCGTGGCCTATGCCGGCTGGCCCGAACCGGGGGCGGAGACGAAATTGGCGCTGAACACCTTTTCGCCGATGCGCTCGATGAGGCTGAGTTGCAGTTCGAGCCAGTTCTTGTGGCCCTCCTCATCGAGCACCGCTTTTTCAAATATCACGCGGGTGCCGATGTCGGCGGTTTCCATCGCGTGGCGGGCTGCCTGGGAGTAAAATGCAATGGCCTCCTTTTCATCGGCCAGATCGGCCTCGAACATGGCAACAAGGGATTTGGCGGCGGTTGGTTTTCGATAAAAGTCCACTTCGGGGACGCCGCCCAAAAAGATTATTCTTTCGATGAACTGATCTGAATGGGCCAGTTCCTCAGCCATTTCGGTGCGCATCTGTGCGGCCAGCTTGTCCAGCCCCCAATCATCCAGCACATGGGCATGCAACTGATACTGATGGGTAGCGGTCATTTCCATTTTTACCGCCTTGTTCAAATAATCCAGTGTTGCCTTGTCGCTCAATTCGACCTCCTGTGGTGCGAAATATCATTTGAAAACGCGACCATAAACCGGGAGTGAAATCCCGCTGGCCGCCTGCAGGTGTCATATGGTGGCGCGGTGGCCAAAATGCCACCCGAAATGCCCTGATTTTGCAACAAAAATCACAGTTTTTCCACCTCTCGGACTGCGGCGGTTTTCAATATCGGTCCGGGCAAACTCAAGGGATACAGACCGGTGGTTTCGCTGGCTATTTCGCCGGTTTTCTGGCCACCATGAACACGGCCCGGTCACCTTCGGGCTGCCATTGATGGATAATCTCAAATCCTGCCTCGGTCATCGCGGTTTCAAGGTCAACAACGGAAAAAAACCTGACCAGTGGCAACAGGCCGAAAA
>JAADFY010000097.1 GCA_013152625.1 Alphaproteobacteria bacterium | reverse complement strand
CACCAGCCGGCCCTGTATGTCGATGCGGTCCGGGCCGAAAATCCGGGTTTCATAGGCCGGATTGGCCGCCTCCAGAGCAATTGAATTGCCCTTGCGCCGCAGACGTTTAAGGGTTGCTTCTTCCTGATCGACCAGGGCCACAACGATCTCGCCGGAGGTGGCGTTGTCCTGTTTGCGGATCAGCACGGTATCGCCGTCAAAAATACCCGCCTCGATCATGGAATCGCCGCGTACTTCAAGGGCGTAATGGTCCCCATTTCCAAGCATTTCGGGCGGAACATTGATGGTGTGGGAATGGGTCTGAATGGCCTCAATGGGCACACCGGCGGCAATCCGGCCCATTACGGGCACGGCCACCATCGGCTCAGGGGTGTCCGCCCCCGGCGGGTGTTGAGGTTCCCGGCGCCGGCCAAGGCTTCCATCAATCACTGAAGGCTCAAAGCGTGACTTGCGCCCGCCAAGTGACGGGTTCATGGAATCGGGTAATCGCACCACTTCGAGCGCCCGGGCCCGGTTGGGCAGGCGGCGAATAAACCCGCGTTCCTCCAGCGCCGTGATCAGCCGGTGTATGCCCGACTTTGATTTCAGGTCCAAAGCCACTTTCATTTCATCAAAAGAGGGCGGAATGCCGCTTTCTTTCATCCGCTGATGAATAAACATCAACAATTCATGCTGTTTACGGGTGAGCATTGGTGTGCTGCCTTTGCGGTCGAATCGGAACAAAGTTCGAACATAATATACATGTTCCAGTTATGTTCTGCAACCTTGGGCCACATTTTGTCTTAACAGACCGCGAAAAGCGCCCCGTGTGGGCCGGTCACAACATCAGGACATCGACGGGGTGGCCTTTTGGTATCCGGTCACTGTTGGCCGGCTGGGCGATCAGTGCGGTGGCCTGGACAAATGAGGACAGGTGGGCACTGTCGGTTTGTGGAATTCGCGCAACGGTGGTTTGACCATTCTGGTGTGTTGTCAGGCGGGCGCGCATGAAATGGCGGCGGGGGCCGTTGGCGTCCAGATCATGGGCCAGGGGCAGGCGAAGGGGTGGATCGCGGGGTTCCGCCAGCCCGTTAAGTGCCCGAAGCAACGGCAGCCCCAACACCCGGGCCGTCACCAGTGCCGAGACCGGATTGCCGGGCAGGCCCAGAAAGTATGTCTTGCCCAGGGTGGCGAACAGCACCGGTTTGCCCGGGCGCATGGCCACCCGCCAGAAGCCGGTTTTTGCGCCCATAGCCGTCAAGCACTCTTGTACATAATCATGGTCGCCGACACTGACACCGCCGATGGAAACCACCAGATCGGCGGCATTGCTTGCGGATTTTAGCGCTGCGGTGAGGGCTTCGGGCTGATCATTAACGATGCCGCAATCGGTTATGGGGGCAGCCCAGGGCGCCATGAGGGCGCCAAGCCCGGTGGCATTTGAGGCGACAATCTGGTGGTCGGTCGGGGCGGTGCCAACCGGCACCAGCTCCGAACCCGTGGAAACAATGGCGATACGTGGCTGGCGATATACTTTTACCATGGCAGCGCCGCCGGCGGCGGCCAGGTTCATGGCGGCGGGACCGAGCCGTTCGCCCCGCTGGAGCAAGGCGGCTCCCTTGACAAAATCATTGCCCGCCAGCCGGATGCACTGTCCGGGCTTTGTAACCCCTTCAAACCGCACAATTTTGCCGTCCCGGCGCGCTTTTTCCTGCATGATGACGGCGGCAGCGCCCTTGGGCACCGGGGCGCCGGTGAAAATGCGTATGCACTGCCCGGGGCCAATGGTGCCGTCAAACCCGGTGCCGGCCTGTGAGGTGCCAATGAGGTCAAATTCCGGTCCGGTGGCCTCGCCCACCGCATAACCGTCCATGGCGGAGGCATCAAACGGGGGCTGGGTGAGGGTGGCGGACAAGGGGGTGGCCAGAACGCGGCCCGTGGCTTTTCCAAGCGGTACGGTTTCGGTGTCCGGCACACCAACCGCACCAATGAGATGTTCGATGGCTTCATCAACGCTGATCATTTACGTTTCACCCCGGTTATAATCGCCAGATCGGCCACCTGATTTTTGCTCCAGTTGCACCGGGCCGATGACCATGGTCCGGTCCAGGGCCTTGGCCATGTCGTAAAGGGTCAGCGCGGCAACGCTGGCTGCGGTCAGTGCCTCCATTTCCACCCCGGTGCGCCCGGTGGTGTTTACTCTGGCGGATACCCTAAAACCGTTTTCAAGCTCCAAAATGTCCAGTTGGACCGCGTTCAGCGAAAGCGGATGGCACAGGGGTATGAGTTCATGGGTGCGTTTTGCGGCCATGATCCCCGCGATCCGGGCCGTGCCCAAAGCATCGCCTTTTTTCAGGTCGCCTTTGATGACAGCTTCTCGGGCGGCCTCGGACATGGTGATTGTTGCCGTGGCAATGGCGGTGCGTTCGGTTTGCGGTTTGCCGGCCACATCGACCATGCGGGCGGTACCGTCGGCGCCCAGATGGGTAAGGGTCGGGCTATCCGGCATTGGCTGGTGCGCCTGTTCGGGTCGGGGTGCCCGCCAGCAGGGCCAGGGTTGCCGCTTTGACATCGGTTTTGCGCATTAAGCTTTCTCCAACCAGAAAGGCGCGAACGCCGCTGGATTTGTTCAACCGGGTTATATCGTCAGCGGTGCTGATGCCGCTTTCGGAGACCAGTAACCGGTCGGGGGGTGTTTTTGCCGCCAGTTCTTCGGTCACTTCAAGCCGTGTATGAAAGGTTTTCAGCGACCGGTTGTTGATCCCGATCAAGGGCACATCAAGGGCCAGCGCCAGATCGAGTTCGCTTTGATCATGCACTTCAACGAGGGCATCCATGCCCCAGTCGTCGGCGGCGGACAACAGTTGCCCCGCCACCGCGACATCAAGGGCGGCCATGATCACCAGTATGCAATCGGCCCCCATGGCTCTGGCCTCGGCCACCTGGTAGGTGTCAAACATGAAATCCTTGCGCAGAACCGGCAGGGTGGTTGCGGCGCGCGCTTCGCGCAAAAACCGGGGCGAGCCCTGAAAGGACGGCCCGTCGGTGAGCACCGACAAACAGGTGGCGCCGCCGGCCTCATAGGCAAGGGCAATTTCGCCGGGGTTAAAATTCTCGCGGATCAACCCCTTGGAAGGGCTTGCTTTTTTCACCTCGGCGATCAGGGCGGTGCCGCCGCTTGCGATCCGCCCATCAAGGGCTGTCAAAAATCCCCGGGGGGGCGACGCGTCTTTCGCTCTGGCGACAATTTCCTCAAGCGGCACGGCGGATTTTGCCGCCGCGATTTCCTCGCGCTTGTAGGCCTCGATTTTTTGCAAAATATCAGCCATTGGCGCCTTCGGAATTTGAGATATTTATCAGTTGGTCAAGGGTCGCCGCCGCCTTGCCGCTATCAAGGGCTTCGGCGGCCATTATTGCCCCTTCGAGAAGATTATCGGCAGAGGCACAAACCAGCAGAGCTGCTGCTGCGTTCAGCACCACAATATCCCGGTATGGGTTTTTCGCGCCGGCCAGAACCTCGCGCAGCGCTTTTGCATTATGGGCCGGATCGCCGCCTTTCAGGCCGGCGCCATCGGCCACGGGCAGGCCGGCATCGGCGGGGTTGATTTCAAAGGTGCGGATTGCCCCTTTTGCGATGGCGGCGCACATTGTCGGGCCGGTGGTGGTGATCTCGTCCATGCCGTCCGATCCGTGGACCACCAGGGCATGGGTGGCGCCATTGGCTAACAGGGCACGGGCCACCGGCTCTACCCAATCGGCGGAAAAAACCCCGAGCAGGTACTTTTTTACCCCCGCCGGGTTCGACTGGGGTCCGAGCAGATTAAACATGGTGCGCACGCCCATTTCCTTGCGGGCCGGCCCCACATGCGCCATGGCAGGATGGTGGGCGGGGGCAAACATGAAGCCAATGCCGGTCTCCTGGATGCAGCGGGAAATGGCCGCTGGCGGCAATTCGATATTTACCCCCAGTTGCACAAGCGCTTCGGCGGCCCCCGATCTGGACGACAAGGCACGGTTGCCGTGTTTGGCCACCGGCTGGCCAAGGCTGGCCACCACCAGCGCCGTGGTGGTCGAAATATTGAAGGTGCCCGACCCGTCCCCCCCGGTGCCGACAATATCCATGGCGTGGGCCGGCGCTTTTACGGGCACCATCTTTTGGCGCAAAACGGCTACGGCGGCGGCAATCTCGGCCACGGTTTCGCCTTTGGCGCGCAGCCCCATCAGAAAGGCGCCGATCTGGGCCGGCGTTGCCTCGCCGGACATGATTATGCCCATGGCGGTGCGCATTTCGGTGTCGGTCAGATCGTGGCGGCCGGCCAGTTTTGCCAAAACAGGTTTGATGTCCATGTTTTAGGGTCCAGACCCATAAACGGGGGCGATATGGCGCTTCAATTGGCAAAAATATGCACGAAGAAGGGCAAAAAGCGGGTCTATATCCCGGTTGAGGCCTTCGACACAGCAGATTGCAGCCAATTGAGCGACCAGGGGGTTATGGCCAATTTGCCCACCTAATGCGTACCAAGACCTTGAAAACCATCTGGTTTCCATCGCTCTTGCGCCTGTTATGTGAACAAATTGGCTCATACCATTTCATCTCCGTTTATGGGTCCGGACCCTATGCCGCCCGGCCAAGATTGTGCTCGCGGGCCAGTTCAAGAAAATTCTTCAACAGAGCATGACCGTGTTCCGAGGCAATGCTTTCGGGGTGAAACTGCACCGAGTGCAGGGGCCGGGTTACATGCCGCATGGCCATGATCAACCCGTCGGCACGGGCGGTGATTTCAAACTGGGGGGGCAGGCTGGCTTCTTCCAGTATCAGCGAATGATAGCGCGTTGCTATAAATCGCGCGGCCAGCCCGGCAAAAATGCCGTTCCCTGTATGATCGATGGGGCTGGTTTTTCCATGCATCAGGTTCGGTGCCCGCACCACTTTGGCGCCCAGGGCCTGGCCAATGGACTGATGGCCAAGGCACACCCCGAGCATGGGAATTGATGCGCCAAACCGGTTCACCAGATCCATGCAGATGCCCGCCTGGTCAGGGGTGCACGGCCCGGGGGACAGGACAATGGCCTGCGGGGCCATGGACGCCACTTCATCAAGGGTGATCGCGTCATTGCGGAAAACCGTGGGGGTGGCCCCCAGTTCGCCCAGATAATGGACCAGATTATAGGTAAAACTGTCGTAGTTATCGATGAACAGCAGTCGCATGGGTTTGTTTCCGATATCCCCTGATCGGGTTTACTGGCCGACCCCGGCCTCACCGGAATAGCGTAGCGCTTCTTCGGCAGCGCTGAAAAGGGCGCGCGCCTTGTTTTCGCATTCGGCCTGCTCCATGGCCGGATCGCTGTCGGCAACGATCCCGGCCCCGGCCTGCACGAGAACCTTGCCGTTCTTTATCAGGGCAGTGCGCAACACGATGCAGGTGTCCATCCAGCCGTCGGCGCCGAAATAGCCCACACAGCCGGCATAAACCCCGCGCCGCTCTTTTTCCAGTTCGTCGATGATTTCCATGGCCCGCACCTTGGGGGCACCCGAAACGGTGCCGGCGGGAAACCCGGCGGCCAGGGCATCGATCAGATCGTATTTTTCATCCAGCGTTCCCACCACATTGGAAACGATATGCATGACGTGGGAATAATATTCGAGGAAAAAGCTGTCGGTGACCTTTACCGACCCGATCTCGGCCACCCGCCCCACATCATTGCGCCCCAGATCGAGCAATGAGATGTTCGGCCAGTTCCTTGGGATCCGAGAGCAGCTCATCGGCCATTTGTTTGTCCCCGCGTGGGGTGCTGCCGCGTTTACGGGTGCCGGCGATGGGGCGAACGGTTATCTCGCCATTGGCGACGCGAACCAGAATTTCCGGGCTTGAACCGGCAATGGCAAAATTCCCGTACTGCAAATAATACATGTACGGGGAGGGGTTGGTTCGCCTGAGAGCCCGGTAAAACGCTGTGGCCGGCAAATCGAAATCGGCCTCAAATCTTTGCGAAAGCACCACCTGAAATATGTCCCCCGCCCCGATATACTCCCGGGCCCGTTCGACCATGGCCATATATTCGGCGCGGGTGGTGTTTGAACGCACGGTGATCGAGCCCACATCGGCGAGCGCGGGTGCGGGGGGGTTGGGCCGGCTGAGCCGGGCCAGGGCGTCGTCGATGCGCGATCGGGCGGCCTCGAACGCCTGGGGGGCGCTGACGCCGGATTTGGGACGCACAGGGGTGGCGAGATAAAGTTCGTCTTTAAGGGTATCGAATATGGCCAGAAGCGACGGGCGCATCAGCAGGGCCTCAGGCAGCCCGATCACGTCCGGGTTGGGGTTGGGCAGATGTTCCATCTGCCGGACCATTTCGTAGCCTAAATATCCGAAAATTCCCGCCGACATGGGCGGCACCCCCGGGGGGAGTTCCAGCCGGGATTCCGAAAGCAGGTGGCGCAGGGCCTCCAGCGGAGCGGCGTCCACGGGATCAAACCGGTCGGGATCCGTTTTCGGTGCGCGATTGATCTGGGCGACACCGTCAACAACCCGAAACATCAGATCGGGCTCGACACCGATCATGGAATACCGGCCCCGGGTGGCGCCGTCGGTCACCGATTCAAGCAAAAAGGCGTGGCTGCGACCATCCGCCAGCTTTAAAAGCGTGCCAACCGGGGTTTCAAGGTCGGCAACAATGCGCCGCCAGGCCAATTGGGCCACACCGGCCTCGTAAGCAGCGCTGGACAGGCCTGATCCCGACCCGCCTGATCCCGACCCGCCGGGTCCGGTCATCGGGTCAACTCACGAACCCGGGTTCTGCCGGTTCGTGGTGTCGATTTGTGCATTCTGGTCATCGCGTTACGGATGATCGCCGGGCTGGTCGATATGGGGGGGGACGCCACCACCGCCAAATGCGGTGAGCGTGGACAGCATTTGCTGGATGGCCTGATTGTTGGTGCGATAGCCCATATCGGCCTGATTGGCGACGATAAACTGGGCGTACACCGTTTGCAAAAGTGCCGCATCCACCGCGTTGTCAAAACCCTCTTCGTTTTCACCTGCCGGTGCGGGGATGACCTGAGCGACCTTGAACACGACATAATCACCCTCAGGGGTTGCTGCCGAACCGGAATATCCTTCAGAACCGTCAAATGCCGCCGCCGCCACCGCCGCCGGTATCAATGCGCTGCCCCGGCGGGTAAAGGGGGTGGATGCCTGTGCCACACGATCGATACGTTCGGCGGCATCGGCCAGGGTCATCCCGTCACCTATGAGGGCTAAGAGTTCGTCCGCCCGGGCTTTCTTGGCAATATCGGCCTGCTCGGCAATCCAGGCGGTGGTCAGTGCCTGGCGGGCTTCATCAAGGGTCTGGGGGCGTGCGGGCTCAATGGACAGCACATCAAACCATACCGTGGTGGTGGCGCTGATGGGCACCGATGGGGTCAGGCCGTCGACACTGGAGGTGAAAATGGCCTGCAGGGTGCGCAGGTAGGCGGCCTCGGGCAGATCTGTCACCTGCTCGATGGCCCGCCCGGTGGTATCGATCACGACCTCGGTCATGGGCAATGAAAAGCGGCGGGCAATGACATCGACCTTGGTGGCACCGGCGCGCAGTTCCTCGACCTGATCCAAAAGATCGACCACTTCGGAACGGGCTTCGGCCAGGGTCAGGCGCTGTCGAATTAATTCGCTTGCCTGCTCAAGGGTCTGGCTGCCGCCGGGGTTGATCGCGCTGACCTGCACCGCCATTTGGCCAACGGCCACTTCGATGATGGTGATTTCCCCTTCCGAGGCTGAAAACGCCGCTTCCGCCAGCGTCTGATCGGCGATTTCGGGCCTTGTCACTGCGCCAAGGTCGGAATAATTGCCGGTAATCCCGAGATCCGCCGCCAGGGCTTCAAGCCGGGCGCCGGTGCTTACCACCAGCGAAAACCGGTCGGCCAGATCGGCGGGCAGGGACAGCAATTCAATCGTCCGGGTTTCGGGTACTATCAGCGTCTCGCCAATCCGCTCGTATTCAGCGGCCACCTGTTCGTCGGTGGCGCTAAGAGTCCGGGCGACGATTTCCGGGGTCAGGACCATAATCCGAGCGGTCCGGTTTTCCACTGTCATGTAGGAAAACGCGTTTTCATCGAGATAGGTGGCAAGCGTGCTGTCGTTAGGGGTGCCAATCTCAGAGATGGACGTGTTGTCCACGGTGAAAAAATCGATGATGCGGGTATCTTCCTGATAGCGACGGGTCAGGCGCCCGACAGCCTTTGGTGCCTTCAAGCCGCCAAACAAAGCCTGGGCCACCTGCTGGCGGCGCAGGGTATTGGCCCGGTCCTGCAAAAAATCTTCTTCGGTAAACCCGCTCGAAACGACGACCTGGCGAAACAACCCGCGATCAAAATTGCCAAGGGAACTGACAAAACTGGGGTCGTCCTGAATGCTCTGGGCGATGCGGGAATCGGCTATTCCCACCCCGTAGCGGTCGGCGAGCTCGTTTAAGGTTGCTTCGGCGGCCAGCCCGGCCAGCACGCCCCCGGGTACCCCCTGGGCGATGGCTTGTTCGGTGGTCAGGGACTGTCCGGTGCGTGAAGCGATTACGGCGAGCTGATCCTGAAAATCGCGACGGAAATCAAGGGCGGATATTTCCTGGGCACCCACACGGGCTATGGTGGCGGTCCCGGGATTGAGGAACACGTTGGAAATGCCGAAACCAGCCAGGCCGATTATCAGCAGGCCAAGAAATACTTTTGCCACCCAGGTGGTTGCAAAGGCGCGCAAACTGTCAAGCATACCGGTTCCTGTTCATTCGTGACCGGGCAAACCCGGTTTTTGTTCATTCGTGACCGGCCAGCCCGGTTTTCTTGTTTATTCGTAACCGGCCAAACCCGGTTTTCTTGCCGCAATAATAGACAATTGAGGCAAAATATCGCAAGGCGCCTGGACGACAGGGCGCCGGGCCCTGATAGAACTCATTTTCCCCACGAGGTAAAGACAACAATGGCCCACGCGCATTTGATTGCAGGAAACTGGAAAATGAATGGCCTGGGGGCCGATCTTGAGGAGCTGGCATTGCTGGCCAACGCCTTGGGCGGGCCCGCAATGGGGGGGCCGACAGTTCTGGTGTGCCCGCCAGCCACGCTGATCACGGGGGCGCTGGAACGGGCAGGGGGACGCTTCAAGATTGGCGGACAAAACTGCCATCACGCCGAAAAGGGGGCATTTACCGGGGAAATCAGTGCCCGAATGCTGGCCGATGCCGGGGCCACCCATGTGATTGTTGGCCATAGCGAACGGCGCACCCTGGCGGGTGAAACCAACTCCGAAGTGCTTGAAAAGGCACGTGCAGCC
>JAADFY010000096.1 GCA_013152625.1 Alphaproteobacteria bacterium | reverse complement strand
CGCCAGCCAGTACGGTCCGACATCGGTCAGGGCGATTTTTATCACCGAAAACGAAGATGCCCAGGCCAGAACAAGAAATCCCAGGCCCAGCACCAATCCGGCCAGCCACTGGCGCCCCCGGGGTAGTGGCGCGCGGGTGAGAATGCAAATGCCGAGAAAAACCAGCGCCGCAAGTATGATACGCACCGCCCGCCAGCCAGTACGGTCCGACATCGGTCAGGGCGATTTTTATCACCGAAAACGAAGATGCCCAGGCCAGAACAAGAAATCCCAGGCCCAGCCAGTCAAGGCTCGCAGGCGCGTTTACCTGACGTTGTCCGGTGGCGGGCATGGCAGTATCCGGTCAATATAACGCAATAAATTCAGCGTGTTAGAAAATAGTTAGGGTTAAGCGGCAAGGTTAATCGGCTTTTAAGACTAAGCGGGGACAATGGCAATGAGTTTCATGTTTCGTGCGTATCACAAAGGAATAGACCATGCGGACCCTGATTGCCTTAATCGTGTTTGTACTGGGGACCACTTTCGGGTCTCTGGCCATGGCTGCCGAAATTCTCGGGCCGCCCCCTGTCCTGCCACCCCCCACCGTTGAAAATGGCCTTGAAGGGGTGTTTTACCTGCGCGGCTCCGTGGATGTAAACGCGTGGTGGGCGCGGGATGCCGACTATGCGTGCGGATGTATCGTGCCCATTACCGACATGGGGTACGGCTATAGTTTCGGCGTTGGCGTCGGTTTTGAAACCAGCAGGGGCATGCGCTGGGATGTGACGCTGGACCGGATCGTCAACAATGGCCTTTCGGACGGTGTTTATACGGCGGATCTGACCACCACCCTTGCCATGATGAATGCCTATTATGATTTCGGTTTTAACGGCGGGCCGCCGGTAAGCGGAGAAATGGGTGCTTATGTGGGTGCCGGGCTCGGGATGGGGTACAACCAGACCGTCATTTCCGGCGGTGTTCCCACCCCTCCGGGCAATACATTTTCGGGTGCCGCGGCGGTTATGGCCGGGGTGACCTATGATATGGGTCAGGCTGTGGCCGACATCGGTTATCGGGCCGTCTATATGCCGCAGATCACCAACGGGGATGCCGCCCTGTTCCCGTTCTATATCAATCAGAACGTCATTCATGAGCTGCGTGGCACCCTGCGCTACCGGTTCAACTAAACCTGAACACACCTATCTGCAAACGTTGAACGGCGCCCTTTCGGGGCGCCGTTTTCATGTGGCAAGTTGAAAGCGCTCGAAGCGGTCCAGCTCCGCTTCCACCAGTGCTTTGTGGTCACGCTGGTTGCCGGTGCCGATCCAGTACCACGCTTGTATGATCAGGCGTTTGGCCTGGCGATCGGTTTTCAGATCCAGGGCGGCGATAATTTCATCGCCATGCAATACCGGCAGGGTGAAGTATCCCAGCTTGCGCTTGTTTGCCGGTACATATGCCTCGAACACATGGTCGTAGGCCAACAGGGCGCTGGTGCGGCGGCGCTGAATGATCAGAGGATCGAAGGGCGACAATATGCGGGTAAAAGTGGCGGTGGGGGGTGTGACCTCGAGGGTTTCGGGGGTTGCCCAATGGGGAATGTCAGGGCACTCGGCGATGGTTACCCGGTGTAATGTTTTCGCCCGCACCCGCCGGTCGATCAGGGCGGCAATGGCGGGTTTTCGCGGCGGGTTCAAATGGCAGATGGAAGCGATGGAAACGATCCCCTGCGCCGTTAATGCCCGATCGAGCAAATAGGCACTGATCTGGGGATCTGTGGCGGGACGGGGCGCTTTGGGCCAGCCGAAATGGCGGTCGGTAAGATCGTAGGTTTTCAGCATGCCCTGCCGGGCGGAAATGGCGAGCTGGCCGTTATAAAATCCGCGCTGGAGCACCGCCCGTTCCGGTTTCCGGGATGCCCAGAGATGGGTTTTTTCAACCAGTTTACCGCTTTTTATGTCCCGCAGAGACAGGGGGCCATCCCGCTCGATCCGGGCCAGCATGCGCTTTAGTTCAGCCGGGCTGACCTTGACGTACCATGGGGCCGGTGCCCGGCGCCAGCGGCGCATGGCAGGGACGAAAAAGCGAAAATCGGCGGTTGGCACATAGCTTAAGGCATGGGTCCAGTATTCAAAAACCGACTTTTGACTGCTCTGGGCGACCCCAAGATCGGCCCGTTTGTATTCTGGAATGCGGGTAAACAAAATGTGGTGATGGCAGCGTTCGATGACATTGATGGTGTCGATCTGGACATAACCGAGCTGTTTGACGGCCCGGGTGACCGCTTCGGGCCCGGCGCCAAATGGTTCGTTTGCGGTCAAACCCTGGGCGTTCAGCCAGATGGCCCGCGCCTGACGGCGGGAAATTTCTGCCGGTCTTTTGCGGGTTATCGGCGGGGAGGCCGGCTTTTGTGATCTGGCGGGCAATCGGGGAATTCCTGAGTAGAGCGATTATCGATCCTGTGTATCTTGTCCGGCAAAACCGCAGCGCCGGCAAAGGGACTTGGTGGGCAAGGGGACTTGGCGGGCAAGGGGACTTGTATCGGGCTTTTGCGAGATTAAGTAATACTTTGAACAACTGATGAAAAGGTATCAAAAAATGAGAGATAAGATTCGCATCGACCAGCACAGTTCTCTGGGAATGCTGTGGGTTGTGGGCTGGCTGTTTACGGTGGGCTTTCTCAAATTCGGATTTTTCAAAGGACTTCTGGCGCTGTTCGTATGGCCGTATTTCATCGGGGTCCTGCTGGCGCCCATGGCCGCCACGATTGTCGGTTAGGCAAACCGGGCCGCTTTTATCCCCTTGCAATAATATCGTTTGAGGTCTATCTCCCGCAGCGGGCCATCCCTCCCCAACGAGGGACGCCTATCTGAAAGGGTAGACGACATGAACGATATTAGCGCGGCCCCCGCCGCCCGTCCGGACATCCGTCCGGCAAATCCCAATTTTTCTTCAGGACCGTGTTCAAAACGCCCCGGCTGGTCGCCGGAGGTGCTGCGCAACGCTGTTCTGGGCCGGTCGCACCGGGCCAACCCGGCAAAACAGCGCATCGAACATGCCATCGGCCTGACCCGGCGGCTGCTTGAAGTGCCGGACGATTATGCGATCGCTATTGTGCCCGGCTCGGACACGGGGGCCATGGAAATGGCCCTGTGGTCGCTTCTGGGGCCCCGGGGTGTGGATGTTCTGGCCTGGGAGAGTTTTGGTGCCGGCTGGGTCACCGATATTGTCAAACAGCTCAAGCTGGGCGACGTGCGAACCCTTTGCGCAGACTATGGGGCGTTGCCGGATCTTGGCACGGTGGACTGGTCGCGGGATGTGGTATTTGCCTGGAACGGCACCACTTCGGGGGTGCGGGTGCCCGATGGGGACTGGATCGACGAAAACCGGTCGGGGCTGGCGATCTGCGACGCCACTTCGGCAGTTTTTTCCCAAGACGTACCGCTTGAAAAACTAGATGTGATTACCTTCTCATGGCAAAAGGCGCTGGGTGGAGAAGCCGCTCACGGTGTGATTATTCTCTCGCCCATGGCCATTGAACGGCTGGAAAACCACACGCCGGCCTGGCCGATGCCCAAATTGTTTCGCCTGACCAAGGGCGGCAGGTTCAACCGTTCCATTTTTGAAGGCGCCACGATCAACACCCCCTCCATGCTGGTGATCGAGGATGCCATCGATGCCATGGAGTGGGGGATTTCCATCGGCGGGTTAAAGGCGATGCAGGGGCGGTCCGAGGCCAATTTTACGGTTCTGAAGGACTGGGTGAGCCGCACCGCTTGGGTCGGGTTTTTGGCCCGGGACCCGGCCACCGCTTCGAACAGTTCGGTATGTCTGTCGATTGTGGACCATACGGTGCTGGCGCTGGACGGGGCCGGGCAGGCGGCCTTTGCCAAACGGCTGGCGGGGCGGCTTGCGGCGGAACATGCCGCCTATGACATCGGGGCCTATCGTGATGCGCCGCCGGGTTTGCGTATCTGGTGCGGGGCAACCATTGAGGCGGGCGATGTGACAGCGCTTGTTGGCTGGCTCGACTGGGCGTTCGAAGCCGGGCTAAACGAGCTTTAGCGGTTCAATAAAAATCAAAAAACTCCACTTTTTCAGGGAGGCAGGCATGCCCAAAGTACTGGTTTCGGACAAGATGAGCCCCACGGCAGTGGCGATTTTCAAGGAACGTGGAATTGATGTGGATTACCTGCCCGAGGCAGGCAAAGACAAACAAAAGCTGGCTGAAATCATTGGCGATTATGACGGGCTGGCGGTGCGCTCGACGACGAAAGTAACTGAAAAACTGCTCGGTTCCGCCCACCGGCTCAAGGTGATCGGGCGGGCCGGCATCGGGGTTGATAATATCGACATGGATGCGGCCACCGCCCAGGGTATCATCGTTATGAACACCCCGTTCGGCAATTCCATTACCACCGCCGAGCATGCGATTTCACTCATGATGGCGCTGGCACGGCAAATTCCTGCCGCAGACGCTTCCACCCGGGCCTCGAAATGGGAAAAAAGCCGCTTCATGGGGGTTGAGGTGACTTCGAAAGTTCTCGGCCTGATCGGGTGCGGCAATATCGGGTCTATTGTTGCCAGCCGGGCGCAGGGCCTTCAGATGACCGTGATTGCCTTTGATCCGTTCCTGACCCCGGAACGGGCTATGGAACTGGGGGTGGAAAAGGTCGAACTGGAACCCCTTCTGGCCCGGGCCGATTTTATTACCCTGCACACGCCGCTCATCGACGGGACCCGCAATATTCTTTCCGCTGAAGCCATGGACAAGATGAAGCGGGGGGTGCGGATCATCAATTGCGCCCGGGGCGGGCTGATCGATGAGGTGGCACTGGCCGGGGCGCTCAAATCGGGGCAGGTGGCGGGGGCGGCGCTGGATGTGTATGCCACCGAGCCGGCGCTGAACAACCCGTTGTTTGACCTGCCCAATGTAATCTGTACGCCCCATCTGGGTGCCTCAACCAGCGAAGCGCAGGAAAATGTCGCCCTGCAGGTCGCCGAGCAGATTTCGGCCTATCTGAACAGCGGCGAAATTATCAATGCGCTGAATTTTCCCTCCATATCGGCCGAAGAAGCACCCAGGCTGACCCCGTTTGTCCGGCTGGCGGAACTGCTTGGTTCGTTTGCCGGGCAACTCACTGAAACCTCGATCAGCGGTATTCGCATTGAATTTGAGGGAGAGGTGGCGAAAATGAACACCCGCTCCATGAGCGCGGCGGCGCTGACCGGGCTGCTCAAACCGCTGCTGGGTGATGTGAACATGGTGTCGGCGCCGGCCATGGCAAAAGAGCGCGGCATCAGCGTAGAAACGGTTAATCGCGATCAGCAGGGGGCCTATGAAAACTATATCCGGCTGACGGTAATCACCGAACGGCAGGAACGTTCGGTGGCGGGCACCGTCTTTTCAAACGGCAGGCCAAGGATTATCCAGATCAAGGGCACGAATTTGGAAGCGGAGTTGAGCGAAAACATGCTCTATGTAACCAACAGGGACCGGCCCGGTTTTGTGGGCCGGCTGGGTACGCTTTTGGGGGAAGAGGGGATCAATATCGCTAATTTCAACCTGGGCCGGATCGAAGCGGGTCAGGGCGCCATCGTTCTGATCGGCGTGGATGAGGGCCTAAGCGATGTTCAGCTTGAGCGGGTGGTGGCCATTGATGGGGTGGTGCAGGCCAAGCGCCTGCGGTTTCCCGGTGCATAAGGGCCCCAACACAATCGCGGGGGCAGACGGGTCAACGCCGTGGACCGCACTTAAAGGGGTAAGAGGGGTTAAAGTCCTGCCGTTGGGGCGCCCGGTAAATGCAAAGATCACAGTGTCTGGTTCCAAAAGCGTTTCGAACCGGGCGCTAATTCTGGCCGGAATGGCCACGGGCACATCGCAGCTTACCGGGCTGTTGCGGGCCGATGACACCTACTGGTGCGCCGATGCCCTCAAACGGCTGGGGGTGGGTGTCGAGTTTGAAGGCACGAACGCAAAAATCGAAGGCATCGGACGGACCCGACCCGCCCAGGGCGATATTCATGTGGGA
>JAADFY010000095.1:10887-15702 GCA_013152625.1 Alphaproteobacteria bacterium | reverse complement strand
CCGATATGGTGGGATTTGCCCATTTTTCCCGCAGTCCGCGCCATCTGGAGCTAAGCGAAATCGGGGAACTGATCTCTTATGCCGGGGGCCGAATTCAAACCTGCGTCCTTCTGGTTGACCCTGATGACGATCTGATTGTTTCCGTGGAACAGCTTGAGGCCGACTGGGTGCAATTGCATGGGCGTGAAACCGTGGGGCGGGTGGAACAAATCAATAAAATCACAAAAGGCAGGGTGATGAAGGCGGGGGGGATTTCCAGCTCGTGCGATGTTGTTCGACTGACCAGATATTTCGGGGCCGCAGACAGGTTGCTTTTGGATGCCCGACCGCCTGCGGGGGCAGATCGGCCGGGGGGCCTTGGGTTGCCGTTTGACTGGTCGGTGCTTGGTGATATTGATCGGGGTGTTCAATTCATGCTTGCAGGTGGGCTGACGCCGGAAAATGTCGCCGGGGCGATCCAGCAGGTGCGCCCCGGGGGAGTGGATGTGTCTTCGGGGGTTGAAAGCGCGCCGGGGATAAAGAGTGAACCGGCAATCGTCCGGTTTGTGCAGGCTGCGCGGTTGGCCGACCGGGGAATATGATAATGATATTGGTTGCAGGTAAAATGGTGGTGCAAGTTGAGTGACAATTTAAGCAAAAGCGCCAATTCCATGCGCAACGGACCCGACGAGAACGGGCGGTTTGGTGATTTTGGCGGGCGGTTCGTGGCGGAAACCTTGATGCCGCTTATCCTCGATCTGGAACGGGCCTATGACCAGGCCAAAACCGATCCTGAGTTTATCGACGAACTGGAGCACCTGAACAAACATTACACCGGTCGCCCGTCGCCGCTTTATTTTGCCGAACGTTTAACCGAGCATTTTGGCGGCGCGAAAATCTATTTCAAGCGCGACGAACTCAATCACACCGGATCCCACAAAATCAATAATTGTCTTGGCCAGATTCTGCTGGCCCGGCGGATGGGCAAAACCCGGATCATTGCCGAAACCGGGGCAGGCCAGCACGGGGTGGCGACAGCGACAGTGTGCGCCCGTTTCGGTTTTCCGTGCGTTGTCTATATGGGAGCCACCGACATCGAACGGCAGGCGCCAAACGTGTTTCGCATGAAACTTTTGGGCGCCGAAGTCATCCCCGTTACCGCCGGGCACGGCACCCTTAAAGACGCCATGAACGAGGCGCTGCGGGACTGGGTGACCAATGTCAACGACACCTATTATCTCATTGGCACCGCCGCCGGGCCCCACCCTTATCCCGAACTGGTGCGCGATTTTCAGTCCGTGATCGGGCGCGAGGTGCGCGAGCAGATCATGGCCGCCGAGGGCCGGTTGCCCGATCTTTTAATGGCCGCCGTCGGGGGCGGGTCCAATGCCATCGGGCTGTTTCATCCGTTCCTGGATGATGCCGATGTGGCCATGGTGGGGGTTGAGGCGGGGGGCAAAGGGCTTGACGGTGATGAACATTGCGCCTCGCTGACCGCGGGGGCGCCCGGGGTCCTGCACGGCAATCGTACCTATTTGCTGCAGGATGCAGACGGGCAGATCATGGACGGGCATTCGATTTCTGCCGGGCTTGATTATCCGGGTATCGGACCCGAACATGCCTGGTTGAAGGAAACCGGGCGGGTGCAATACGTGCCGATCATGGATGATGAGGCGCTGGAGGCCTTTCAGCTTTTAACCCGGATCGAGGGGATCATTCCCGCCCTCGAACCCGCCCACGCCCTGGCCGAACTGGCCAAGCGGGCCCCGGGCATGGGGGGTGACCAGATAGTTGTCATGAACCTGTGCGGGCGGGGCGACAAGGATGTGTTTGCGGTGGGCCGCCATTTAGGGATCGAATTGTGACCGCGCGCATGGATGCCCGGTTTGCAGCGCTTAAATGTGCCGATCGCCCGGCGCTGGTGACCTTCATCATGGGCGGCGACCCGGACATGGCCACGTTTGCCGACATTCTGGCCGGACTGCCGGCGGCGGGGGCCGACATTATCGAGCTGGGCATGGCCTTTTCCGACCCCATGGCCGACGGGCCTGGGGTGCAGATTGCCGGGCTACGGGCCTTGAAGGCCGGGATCAACTTGAAAAAACTACTTGGGGCGGTGGCAGAATTCAGGCGGGCCGACACTGAAACGCCCATGGTTTTGATGGGCTATTACAATCCCATCTATATTTACGGGGTCGACGCATTTCTAGCCGATGCCAAAGCGGCGGGTGTTGACGGGCTGATCGTTGTCGATCTGCCGCCCGAAGAGGACGCGGAATTGTGCCTGCCGGCCCTGAAGGCCGGGCTCAACTTTATCCGGCTGGCCACCCCCACCACCGATGACAAACGTTTGCCCAAGGTGCTCTCAAATACATCGGGCTTTGTCTATTATGTCTCCATGACCGGGGTGACGGGGGGCGAACTGGCCGACACCGATGCCGTGGGTGAAGCCGTCGGGCGGATCAAAGCCCATACCCATGTGCCCGTGTGCGTGGGGTTCGGGATCAAAAGCGAACAGGATGCCGCCACAATCGGGCGCCATGCCGACGGGGTGGTGGTGGGGACCGCAATTGTAAATACGGTGGCGGAAAACCTTACCGACGGGCGGGGAACCGATAAAACCATTGGCGCTGTGCATGGGTTGGTGGGCGCGCTGGCAAGAGGTGTGAAGCGGGCAAGAACCTGATAAGGTGGCCCGGCGGCCTTGGAGTGTTATTAAAAGCGGCCTTGGAGTGTTTTAAAAAGGTGACAAGCGTCATGGCAAAGCGTGTGGGACTTGCCAAATACGGTCAAGAGCGCCACATGGCGCATAGGCCAACCCGAAGGCGTTATTGAGCATGAACTGGATCAATTCCGTTGTCAGACCGAAAATCCGGTCGTTTCTCAATCGGCGGGAAACGGCGGAAAATCTTTGGGTAAAATGCCCGGAATCCGGGGAGATGGTGTTTCATCTCGAACTGGAGGCCAATTCGTGGGTGGTGCCCAATTCCGGTCATCATATGCGCATCAAGGCCGGGGACCGGCTCGACCTGTTTTTCGATGACAAGCAGTATGACCGGGTCGAGCTGCCGACGGTTGTGGCTGACCCGTTAAAATTTCGCGATTCAAAAAAATATACCGACCGGCTGAAAGAGGCCCGTTCGAAAACCGGCATGGAAGATGCCGTGCTGGTGGCCACAGGAAAACTGATGGGCAACGACATCGTGGCTGCCGTACAGGATTTTGAATTCATGGCCGGGACCCTGGGAATGGCCGCCGGTTCGGCGGTGGTCAAAGGCATTGAAACCGCTCTGGAGCTGCGGGTGCCGTTCGTTTTGTTTGCCGCCTCGGGCGGTGCGCGGATGCAGGAGGGTATTCTTGCGCTGATGCAGATGCCACGGACCACGGTGGCGGTCAGTCGGTTGCGCGAAGCGGGGCTGCCTTACATATGTGTGTTCACCAATCCCACCACCGGCGGGGTAACCGCTTCTTATGCCATGCTGGGGGATGTGCATATTGCAGAACCAGGGGCGCTGATCTGTTTTGCCGGACCCCGGGTCATCGAGCAGACCATTCGCGAAAAACTGCCCCCCGGGTTTCAGAAATCTGAGTATCTGCTGGAGCACGGCATGGTGGACATGGTGGTCCACCGCCATGAATTGCGCGGTGTGATCGGCAATCTGGTGGCCATCCTGACCAAATCTTCGGCGCCGGCGGTGCTGACGGCAAGCGAGGCGGCAGCCGACGAACCGGCGGTGGTCACACCGGATCAGGGGGGCGATGAACTGATCGAAAACCCGCCCATTGGCGCCCACGCCGAGTAACTTTTTTATTTTCAGTGCTTGCAGCAAACGTGCAGGGGCCGTATCTGACCTGCCTTCAAGGGTGCGATTTTTCCCTTGCGGGGGGGGGGCTGGCGGAGAACCAATTACGTGACGGAACTGAGCGAAACCCTGCGGCGCATCTCCGCCCTGCATCCTAAAAGTATCGACCTTGATCTGCACCGAATCGAGCGGTTGCTTGAGGCCCTGGGGCGGCCCCAGGACCGGTTGCCGCCGGTTATTCATGTGGCCGGGACCAACGGCAAAGGCTCGGTGGTGGCGTTCCTGCGCGCCATGCTCGAGGCGGGTGGCCACACGGTACACGCCTTTACTTCGCCGCATCTGGTTCGCTTTACGGAGCGCATCCGGCTGGCGGGTACTCTGGTTGACGAGCAGGTGCTGGTTGCAACTCTGGTTCGGTGCGAGCGCATCAACAATGGCGAGCCGATCACTTATTTCGAGATTACCACGGCGGCGGCTCTGGACCTGTTTGCCAGAGAGCGGGCCGATTTCTTGCTGCTCGAGGTCGGCCTTGGCGGACGCTATGACGCCACAAATGTCATCGGGCCGCCCCTGGGTACGATCATAACGCCGATTTCCATCGACCATGTGCGATTTTTCGGCAACAAGTTGTCCGGTATCGCCCATGAAAAGACCGGCATCCTGAAACGAGGCGTACCCGCTGTAATCGGGCGGCAGGCCCCTGAGGCGCTTGAGGTGGTGCAGGCCGATTGCGCCGCGCTGGGGATCGAGCCGTTCGTGGCGGGCACCGATTTTGATGGCTACGGGCAGGGCGGGCGGCTGGTATATCAGGACCTGAACGGACTTGAGGATCTGCCGCTGCCGCGACTTTTAGGGCCGCATCAGATCGAAAATGGCACGGTGGCGGTGGCTGCAGCCCGACATTTTGATCTGCCTATTGCATCGGCGGATATTGGTGCCGGGATGGGGGCCGTGGTGTGGCCGGCGCGGATGATGCGGCTGCCCGGGCCCCTGGCCGATCTGCTGCCCCCGGGGGCGGAATTATGGCTGGATG
>JAADFY010000095.1:7134-10875 GCA_013152625.1 Alphaproteobacteria bacterium | reverse complement strand
CAGGCCGGGGCCATTGCCATTCGACAAACATTTGAGGAACTCGAACGAAAAGACCCACGCCCGCTCAGCATCATTGCCGGGATGATGGCCTCAAAGGAAGCGGCGAGTTATTTTTCGGAACTGGCCGCGCTGGCGGCGGACATTTATTGCGTGCCTATCCCTAAGGAAGCCGGAGCGTTCAGCGCAACAAATCTGGTGGCCGAGGCGGCAAATGGCGGGCTGGCGGCAGTGGCTGCAGGTTCGGTGCGCGATGCTTTGCAACAGATCGGGAAAAAAGGGGCGGGACGGGTATTGATATGCGGCTCGCTCTATCTGGCTGGCACGGTTCTGGCGCAAAACGGTACACCGCCGAGTTAGAGGCGTCGTCCAGATTCCGGACTCTAAGTCGTTGCAAGCGCAACGTGATTGCCGATGCGGACCGTATCGCGACCGGCGTGCTTGGCGTCGTACAGTTTGGCGTCGGCGACCTCAAACAGGGTGTGAAAGGCGGCCTGACCTTCATAAACCGCGCCGCCCACGCTCACGGATAATTCCACCCGATGGCCGCTGGCGAAAAATTTGGCCTCGGCCACGTTCTTGCGGATCCTTTCGGCAACGATGGCGGCGGTACGGTAATCGGCGTCACGCAGCAGCACCGCAAATTCCTCGCCGCCGATCCGCCCCACACTGTCGCCTTCTCGCACGGTCTGGCGCACACAATCGGCAATGAGTTTGAGCGCGCGGTCGCCGCGCATATGACCAAATCGGTCGTTTACGTGCTTGAAATGATCTACGTCGATGATCAGCAGCGCGCCGGCGCCGCTGGCGCCCTTGCGTCGATCTTTGGTGAGTACCTTGTCGGCGATACGCCGGAATGCGGAACGGTTCAGGCAGGCGGTCAGCCCGTCCCGGTCTGCTGCCACGCTCAAAGCCACGTTACTGTCTGCCAGTGCGCGCAATCGGCGAAACACCATGAAATACAGCGGTGCGCCGGCAAACACCGGCACGATAATGGTCGAAACCAGCGCCTTTGCGACAATCTCGGTGCCGTTTACGCGAAACACCAGATAGGTGTAGCCCACGGCGAGACCCATGGACACCAATGTTGCCAAAACCGTTAAGGTCACGGTCCCCGTACGCGGGGTCTCCCTGTGATCCGAAACCGACGAAAACATACGGATGCGCTCCACCATCTCCTTTGCAAGTGCGCCAGCTTAGTCCCTGCCGCGCTCAAATCCCATGAACGGGGGGGCGCTTTCGTACGGCGCCCCTAATCAGGGGTTAACCCAATTGGCAGTATTGTGCAGGTTGGCGGTTGGAGGATTTTGTCTTGAGCGTAGATCTGGCAATGGCGGCGGTGGCACTCAATCAGGCCCAGACCGCGCAAAGCGTGGGGATAAAAATGCTGAAAATGCAAGCCGAAATGCAGCGCTCCGTGGTGGATCTGCTCGCTCCGGCGGTTGAAGCGGCCAAAGCTCAGACAGCGCCGGGTACCGGCACAAAGGTTGATAAACTGGCCTGACCTGGCGCTGAACTCTTTTTTGCCTCACGGGCCGTACCGCGTTTGTCACGACGCGCTAAACCCGCGCCGTTTACAAACGCTGGCCCTCCGGCAGGGCGGGCTAAAGGCCCGCTCCGTCCTCGTTGAGAGCCGGGCATGTATAGGTGGCCAGCCAAGGCGTTCTTTTACTTTTGGAGTTACACACACTGCCGAAACCGTCATTGCGAGGCGCGACAGCAACGAAGCAATCCAATCTCCTCAAATAAAATCAAACTGGATTGCCGCGCTCCCTTGCAGGTCGCTCGCAATGACGAAAGAGAAAGGTTCGCACCTCGGATTCATTAATGGCGGCTTTTTTTGTCCTCGCGCCGGGTGGCTGGTCGCATAGAGGTTCGCACCTCGGATTCTTTAACGGCGGCTGCTCACATAGAGGTTCGCACCTCGCCTAGCTAAAGCGCCATGGCCACTTCAATAACCCCGTGACCGTCGGGGGTGTCCCATTCGGCGGGGCCGGCCAGAACCGCCAGTTCGCACCCGTTACGATCCAGAAGCAGCGTCGCTGGCAATCCCAGAGCCACTCCCATGGTCTTGAGCACGTTAAACGACTCCATGGTCGGGTCGGCAAACAGCGGCAGGTTGTCGATTTTCATGTCATCACGCAGGAAAGCCCGGCCCTTTTCCAGCCCGTCATCGCCAACATCAAGATTGATGGTGATGATTTCAAAACCCCTGCCGCCATAGCGTGCCTGCAAAGCGGAAAGCGCGGGCATTTCCCGCCGGCACGGCCCGCACCAGCTGGCCCAGAAATTGACCAAAAGCACATCGCCGCGCAGCGCTGACATGGACGTTTGGGAGCCGGAGGGGTCGTTAAAATCAAGATGGTCGTAGTTGCGGGCGGTGTTTGCAGGAATAAGTGCCGCCAGTTGTCCCTTGGCTGCTTCGTCAATGGCAGCGCTGGTGGCTGCGTTGGCCACGCACTCCCCGGCAGCGGCCCCGGGGGCGTTAAAGCCGCCATTGATCGCAACCAGACCCGCCGTTATACCAAGTGCTGCGCCACCGAGCCCCAACCCGAACAAGCGCCGGCCCATGAGCGGGCGGCCTTTGGCGGGGGGAGGCGGAGTATTATTTGCCTGGGTCATATTCTCTCCAAATGGGGTCCGAATGAGTAACCGTATGTGGGGCGGCCGTTTTAGCGCCGGACCCGATGCCATCATGGAAGAAATAAACGCCTCGATCGATTTTGATCAGCGGCTGGCAACCCATGATATTGCGGGCTCGATTGCCCATGTCCGTATGCTGGCGGCAACCGGCATTCTTGAGGCAAAGGATAAAGATGCAATTGAAAAAGGTCTAGATGCGGTCGGGGTGGAAATCGATCAAGACAGGTTCAATTTTTCGCGTGCACTGGAGGATATTCATATGAATATCGAAGCGCGACTGGGGGAATTGATCGGGGAAGCGGCGGGGCGGCTGCACACAGCGCGTTCACGCAACGATCAGGTAGCCACCGATTTTCGCCTTTATGTGCGCGATGCCATCGACATGATTTCCGGCCAGATTTCCGGTTTGCAGGCGGTGCTTCTGGATCGGGCCAGCCAGGAGGCCGCCTCGGTCATGCCCGGATTTACCCATTTGCAAAGTGCCCAGCCGGTCACGTTTGGCCACCATCTGCTGGCATATGTGGAAATGTTTGGCCGTGACCAGACCCGGTTCGCCGATGCACGGGCGCGCCTGAACGAATGCCCTTTAGGGGCTGCGGCGCTGGCAGGCACCTCGTTTCCCATTGACCGGGATATGGTGGCAAAAGAGCTCTTGTTTGATCGGCCGGCGGCCAATTCCCTTGATGCGGTGGCCGATCGGGACTTTGTAATCGAAACGCTGGCCGCGGCCGCCATTTGCGCCATGCACTTAAGCCGGTTTGCCGAGGAACTGGTCATATGGTCATCGGCCCAGTTTGGATTTGTTTCCCTGTCGGACCGGTTTTCCACCGGCTCGTCCATCATGCCGCAAAAACGAAATCCGGATGCCGCCGAACTGGTCCGGGCCAAGGTTGGGCGCATTCTGGGCGCCCTGACCTCGATCATGGTGGTTATGAAGGGGTTGCCCCTGACCTATTCAAAAGACATGCAGGAAGACAAGGAAGTCACCTTTGATGCTCTGGACGCCCTGTCGCTGTGTCTGGCGGCCATGACCGGCATGGTCGGCGATCTTACCGTTCATCGCGATGCCATGGGCAAAGCCGCGGGGGCCGGATATGCCAC
>JAADFY010000095.1:5950-7079 GCA_013152625.1 Alphaproteobacteria bacterium | reverse complement strand
ATCACATCACTGGCCGGGTGGTGGCGCTGGCCGAGCAGAAAAACTGCGCCCTTGAAGAATTATCGCTGGCAGATATGCAAACCATCGATCCACGGATCGATGCGGGGGTTTTCTCCGTGCTTTCGGTTGAAGCATCGGTGCGTTCTCGCACCAGTTATGGCGGTACCGCCCCGCAAAACGTGACGACACAAATTGCCCGCTGGCGGGCCAATCTGGCCAGCCAAAAGGGCTGAACCATGCACCATTTCAACTACCGCGAGGGCGTTTTGCACGCCGAGAATGTGCCCATTCCGGTGATTGCCGAACAGGTGGGCACGCCGTTTTACTGTTATTCCAGCGCCACTTTTTTGCGCCATCTGAGGGTGATGCAGGCCGCGTTTGCCAAGAACGAAACCGGGCCACTCCCGGTGCCAACGCTGATCGCTTATTCCATGAAAGCCAATTCCAACCAGGCCATTTTGCGTCTGGTTGCCCGGGCCGGCCATGGGGTTGATGTGGTCTCGCTGGGTGAACTGGAGCGGGCATTGGCCGCCGGTTTCTCGCCGGAAAAAATAATCTTTTCCGGGGTCGGCAAAACCGCCGAGGAACTGGAGCGGGCGGTGGAGCGGGGCATCAAGACCATAAATGTGGAAAGTGTGCCCGAACTGGAACGGCTGGCGGGAATTGCTGCCCGGCTGGGGCGGGTCGTGCCGGTTTCGGTACGCATCAATCCTGATGTGGACGCGCGCACCCATGAAAAAATCACCACCGGCAAATCGGAAAACAAATTCGGCGTGCCCTACGATCAAGCGCGGGCGGTGTATGGCCGGATCAGCGAACTGGACAGTGTTAAAGCGGTTGGCGTCGATATGCATATCGGCTCGCAGATCGCCGAGCTTGGACCCTTTGAACACGCATTCAAGGTTTTGCGCACACTGGTGAAGGATTTACAGGCCGATGGTCATCGGATCGAACATATCGATGTGGGGGGCGGGCTGGGCATCCCTTACGACACAACCGGCAAACCGCCGCCGGGCCCCGAACTTTATGCCAATACCGTTTTAACGCATCTGTCGGACCTGAAATGCGAACTGATCATTGAGCCGGGAAGGGTGATTGCAGGCAATGGGGGAATTCTGGTCACCCGGGT
>JAADFY010000095.1:0-5883 GCA_013152625.1 Alphaproteobacteria bacterium | reverse complement strand
TTTACGACGCGAGCCATGAAATCATGGCTGTCCGGCAGGACCGGAGCGAAACGACGATATTTGGTGATCTTGTGGGTCCGGTCTGTGAAACAGGCGATTACCTGGTCCGTTCGATTGATCTGCCGGCGGTCACCCAGGGGGATTTACTGGCGGTCATGGGGGCGGGTGCTTATGGTGCGGTCATGTCGAGCACCTATAATTCGCGACCGTTGATCGCTGAAGTGCTGGTGGATGGTGACCGGTTTCATACGATCCGGCCCCGCCAGACCATTGCCGACCTTATCGGGCTGGACTCGGTGCCGGAATGGCTGATTTGACCAGAATAACCCCCTTAAAGGCCAGTTCACAGCCAAAGTAATTTTTTTCCTTTCAGGCCCGGACCCATTGCAGACTTGAAGGGGATAAGTAATGTTAAATAACATTGAGATTATCGGCGTGACTTTAGAGGGATATCGGCTAATATCAAACTTAAAAGAACGGACGTATTGTATCGACAACTGACCATACTTTGGATTTGGTTTTGAGAGATTCGGATTCGCCGGTTCGGCTTTAATTAAATCTTGGAGCCCGTGTCACTGAAAATTCATAACATGTCTGTTGTCGGACAGAGCTTGAATAGTCTAAGTTTTCTGTGGTGAGGTCAAACACTAAGAGCAATTCAATCATCGTTAAAGCAATAAGTATTTTTTTATCACAGTGTTGCTCCGGTACTGCTTGGAGTTTTTGTGATTTGACAATATTTTACTGGTTGCATATGGTTCGCGTTTCAATCTCACCAATCGGAGAGTTCAAATGAACTTCAAACTGGGCGGCATCCTTGCTGCTACGAGTGTTGTCGCGAGCATTTTCGCAGTGTCCCCTGCAGCGGCACAAGATACCCAATGCGGAACGGACCGCCTGATCGATATTGCTGAAATGACCTGGGAGTCAGCATCCGTGCTGGCAAATCTTCACCAGATCGTTCTCACTGAGGGGTTTGGCTGCAAATCAGAACTTGTTCCCGGTGATACGGTTACGACGTCCGCATCGATGATGGGACGTGGGAAACCGGCCGTTGCGCCGGAATTGTGGATGAGTTCCATCGAAGACAAATGGGATGCCGCCGAGTCCGAAGGGTTGGTCGCAGAACTGGGGCTAGCCATTACCGACGGCACGCTTGAAGGCTTGTGGATTCCCCGCTGGATGCAGGACGAATACGGCCTGTCGACCATGGAAGACGTTCTGGCGCGTTCAGATCTGTTTCCGGACCCGGAGAGCCCAGGTAAGGCGCGGGTGTTTTCCGGACCTCCGGGCTGGGTTGCTGAGCTTGCCGTTTCCAGTCTGTACGAGGCCTATGATATGGGCGACAACTGGAACCTGTTTTCAGTAGCAGACTCAACGTTGGCCGCATCCATAAAACGCGCATTTGAGAAAAAAGACCCGATACTTTTCTATTATTGGAGCCCGGCGTCGATCATGGGTCAGGTTGATGCGGTCAAGGTGGGTTTGCCCGCCTATGATCAGGAGGTCTATAACTGCAATACCGACGTAGACTGCGATGGCTTCGGCAAAACCGATTGGCCGTCTTCGCGGGTCGTTGTTGGTGTTGCCTCTTGGCTGCCCGAAGAAGCCCCGGCCGTCGCTGACTATCTTACCAAAGCGGGCATGCCCGGTGCGGTGATCAGCGAGCTGGCCGCCTATGGTGACGAGAACAGCGTTTCAAGTCGCGAGACGGCGATGAATTTCTTAAGGACACGGGAGGACGTCTGGACCGACTGGGTGCCTGAAGACGTGGCAGGACGAATTCGCGCCGCACTCTAACTCCCCGGGCGGCGGGCTGAAGTAACATCAGAATTGACAGCCGGACGTTCCCCCGTTCGGCTGTCTTTTGTCTGTTGGAGGCACCATGTTTCCCGAAATTGTAGACACCCGTAACCTGCGAAACTGGGTCGACGACGGGCTGGACTGGGTCATCAGGAACTGGGGGGACGGCCTGGAATGGGCGGTCTCTCCTTTATTGCGCCTGCTTATTTTCATTGAGCAGGCGCTCCTCTTGGCGCCGTGGTGGCTGATAATTCTGGTGCTGGTAGGGCTGGCCTGGCTGGCTAGCCGGCGTTGGCCGCTGGTGGTGCTGGTCTTTGTGTCGCTCATATTCCTGGGGGTCATGGATTTGTGGGAAGATTCCATGAAGACCATGGCGCTCATGATTGCTGCCACCGTGAGCGCGGTGTTGTTTTCGTTGCCGATCGGGGTGCTGATGGCACGGTCATTGCTCGTGCGGCGGGCGCTCATTCCGCTCCTCGACCTGATGCAGACCATGCCGAGTTTCGTTTACCTGATTCCAGCGGTAATGCTGTTTGGGCCGGGAAAAGTTCCAGCGCTGCTGGCGACCATCATATACGCCGCACCCCCCCTGGCGCGATTGACTGACCTTGGAATCCGCCAGGTGGATCCGGACGTGCTCGAGGCCGCCCACGCGTTTGGCGCCAGCACCCGCCAGCGCCTTCTGGGCGTACAGATTCCGCTGGCCCTGCCCACCATTCTGGCCGGGATAAACCAGACCACCATGATGGCGCTGGCCATGGTGGTTATCGCCTCGATGATCGGGGCGGGGGGGCTGGGCTATCAGGTGCTGCAGGGCATTGGCCGGCTCGAGGTCAGCCGCGGCCTGTTCGCCGGCCTTGGAATTGTCGTGCTGGCGATTATTTTCGACCGGATTTCCCAGGGGTTCGGCAAACAGCTACAGACCCGGATCGGACTGGCGGAGACCAGATTGTGAGCGAAGAACCCGCCGCAATCGAAATTGCCAATGTAACAAAAGTGTTCGGCTCGGAACCCGACCGGGCGCTGGAACTGATCGACAAGGGGCTGTCCAAGGCTGAAATACAGGCACAAACCGACCAGGTGATCGGCCTTTACGATGTGTCCATATCGGTGCAGCGGGGTGAAATATTCGTGGTCATGGGCCTTTCGGGGTCGGGAAAGTCTACCCTGATCCGCCATGTAAACCGGCTCATCGACCCGACAGCGGGCACCATCGAGGTACATGGCGAGCAGGTGCTTTCCATGTCGCCACAGGAGTTGCGCGAATTCCGGCGCACCAAAATCGCCATGGTATTTCAGCGGTTCGGTCTGTTGCCCCACCGGTCGGTGATCGACAATGTGGCGTATGGGCTGGAAGTGCGGGGGGTGGAAAAAAAAGCCCGCCGGGAGATTGCCGGCAGCTGGGTGGCGCGGGTCGGGCTTGAGGGATATGAAGAATCGCGGCCAAACCAGCTTTCGGGCGGACAACAGCAGCGCGTCGGGCTGGCCCGGGCCCTGGCCATGGACGCGCCGGTCCTGTTGATGGACGAGGCGTTTTCCGCTCTCGACCCGCTCATTCGGGCGGAGATGCAGGAGCAATTGCTCGCGCTTCAAAAAGAGCTGCACAAAACCGTTTTGTTCATTACCCACGATTTTGACGAAGCCATTAAGATTGGCGACCGGATCGGAATCCTGAATGACGGCTTGTTGGTCCAGACCGGTCTGCCTACCGAACTGGTGCTGCAGCCGGCGGATGATTATGTGGCCAGATTTGTTCGCGATGTGAACAAGGCGCGGGTGATCAAGGCGGGCCTGATTATGGAAAAGGGTGCATTTGAGCCCTGTGGTGTCGCGGTTTCCCGGGAGATGTTCTGTGAGGACATTCTGCCCCTGTTTGCCGAGCATGAATGGGTGGGGGTGACGGACGCAAACGATGTTCAGATCGGGCGATTGACCGCCAAAAGGGTCATTGGCGCTCTCGCGCGCTTTTCCACCGAAGGGGCGAGCTGACTGCGGTTGCGCCCACCGGGTTGGCGCGACGTGCTGCAATGTTTATAAGGGCGCCGAACGGGGTGTCTTGAGCCGTCACATCCAGCAAGCGGAGACGCGCGATGGAATTGAAAAAAATAAACGAAACCGTATGCGTGAGCGGGCAGATCAGCGCCGCGGATTGTGCCCGGCTGAAGGAAGCCGGCTTTGTAACCATTGTAAATAACCGGCCCGACGGCGAAGTCGCCGATCAGCCCGCAGGCGCGGAGATCGAGGCGGCGGCAAAAGCTGTGGGCCTGAGGTATCATTTTGTGCCCATGGGGCGCGAAGGGGTGACCCGGGAAATGATTGAGGCCACCCGCGCCGCACTGACCGAAGGAGATGGCAAGATCCTGTGCTATTGCCGCACCGGCACCCGCTCCACCACCCTTTGGGCCCTCTCCCAGGCCGGCGCGCTGCCCGCCGATGACATCATCGCCGCCGCCGCCAGCGCGGGCTATGACCTTACCCATCTTGGCGCACACCTGACCGGCGACACCGACTGAACCGGGGGGGGCCGAGCGAACGCTCGATCAACGCGCCGGTTGCCCGGGCGTCACAGGCAAAAAATTTGGTAGTACAAAAAATGCCGATTAAAAAAATTCTGGTTGCCAACCGGTCTGAAATCGCCATCCGCGTTTTTCGGGCCGCCAACGAGCTTGGCCTGAAAACGGTTGCTGTTTTTGCCGCCGAGGACAAGCTGGCCCTGCACAGATTCAAAGCCGACGAAGCCTATCTGATCGGAGAGGGAAAAGGTCCGGTTGAGGCCTATTTGCAGATCGATGAATATATACGCATCGCCAAACTGTCCGGAGCCGACGCGATCCATCCCGGCTATGGGTTGCTTTCGGAAAGTCCTGAATTTGTCGATGCCTGTGGGGCGGCCGGCCTGATTTTCATTGGCCCACGGGCCGATACAATGCGGGATCTGGGCAATAAAGTGGCGGCTCGAAATATGGCTGTGGCCGCCAACGTGCCCGTGGTCCCCGCCTCTGATGTGTTGCCTGACGATCTTGATCGGGCTGCCGAAATGGCCGCTGACATCGGCTATCCGCTGATGTTGAAAGCCTCCTGGGGTGGTGGCGGGCGCGGCATGCGGCGCATTCTTGGCGAGCACGATCTGCGGGCCGAACTGGACGAAGCCAAACGCGAAGCCAAAGCCGCGTTCGGCAAGGACGAGATGTATCTTGAAAAACTGGTGGAACGGGCCCGCCATGTGGAAGTCCAGCTTATCGGCGACAACCACGGCAATCTGGTGCATCTGTTTGAGCGCGATTGTTCGGTTCAGCGGCGCCACCAGAAAGTGGTGGAGCGGGCGCCCGCCCCGTATCTGAGCGATCAGCAGCGCCGGCAACTCACGGACGCGGCGCTCCGGCTGGGAAATGCGGCCAGTTACCGCTGTGCGGGCACCGTCGAATTTTTAATGGATATGGATAGCGGCGAATTTTATTTCATCGAGGTCAATCCGCGTATTCAGGTCGAGCACACCGTCACCGAGGAAGTCACCGGCATTGATATTGTCAAAGCCCAGATTCATGTCATGGATGGGGAGGTGCTGGGCACGGAAAATTCAGGGGTGCCGCTGCAAAAAGACATCGTGCTGAACGGGCATGCGTTGCAATGCCGGGTGACCACCGAGGACCCGGAAGAAAATTTCATCCCCGACTATGGCCGCATTACCGCCTATCGCGGCGCCACCGGTTTCGGGGTGCGGCTGGACGGGGGGACGGCCTATTCAGGGGCGGTCATCACCCGATATTACGACCCTTTGCTTGAAAAGGTCACCTGCTGGGCCCCGACTCCGTTCGAGGCTATGGCCCGCATGGACCGGGCCCTTCGGGAGTTTCGAATTCGCGGTGTTGCCACCAATCTCGCATTTTTGGAAAACGTCATTGGTCATCCGAAGTTTCGCGATAACACCTATACCACCCGCTTTATCGACGAGACCCCCGAGCTGCTCGACATTCCAAAGCGCCGGGACCGGGCGACCAAGCTTTTGACCTATGTTGCCGATGTGACCGTGAACGGGCATCCCGATGTGCGCGACCGGCCAAAACCCCCTGCCGAAGCCGC
>JAADFY010000094.1 GCA_013152625.1 Alphaproteobacteria bacterium | reverse complement strand
AAGGACAGGCACAACTCAGCGCACTGGTTGGCCATTTACATATGCCAGCCCGACAACGAGGACGGAGCGGGCGTTTAGCCCGCCCCGGCGACGGCGAGGTGCGAGCCTCTACGCTCGCAGCCGCCAATAAGGAATCCGAGGTGCGATTACGTATTGCACCGCCCCGGACCTGATCCGGGGCCTGGTTCAATCTGCGATGGGGTCCCGGCGATCCGGCGAGGTGCGAGCCTCTATGTGAGCAGCCGCCATTAAAGAACCAACAGGACGGTACGGTTTAGGTGTAAATCTACATTAAGAGGCCCGACGGGAGACCCGGCCTGGCCAAAAAAAAGGCCCGGGGGATCGCCCCGGGCCTCTTGAGTGTTCGATTATGGTCGCAATTGCGATTAATCGAATTCTTTTGCAGCAGTGGTGGTCAGCTTGTACGCACCATTGGAATTGGCTTCTGCCTTGATCGAAGCGGTGAAGTCCCCGCCCGGAGCCCAATCGAGTACACCGGCAACGTAGGAAACCGTCATGCCAGCGCCAAGATAGCCATCAAGATAGACACCAGCTTCACCGGTTGCCGTCATGTTGTCAGACACGTCGAACATGATCTGACCGGCCAACTGAGCTGCAGGAATGGGTGCCCCGGCTTCGTCCCAATAACGGGCACCGAGATAGATGGTCACACCTTCACTGACATCAGCGCCAATCGACCCGCCAAAACCAACATCCCCGGCAGAGGTGAATTCAGACGAACCCGCCAAAGTGAAGATGTCAAATTCGGCAGATGCCGAGAACAGGGCATTCCAGTAACCGGCACTGTCGGTGGCCAGAGCGGCAACAAGGGTCGCCATCTCCATATCAAGCGTGACACCGGCCAGCATGTTCCAGTTGTTGACCGCAGCATCAAACACATCGTCATAGGCGAACGATACGTTGGCTGAACCCCAGTCCTGATCAACCTCAAGGGTACCAACCAGGGTGCCACCGGCTAATGTGGTGGTGCCCGACTGAAGATCCTCAAGACCAAGCATGACAGTGATGCCGTCACCGGCAGCCATGACAGCCTGCATTACCGTACCACCGGTGGATACCGGAGCAGCGGTGGAGAAACCAACACCGGCGTCAACCATTTCGGAATTAACCAGACCCAGGAAGTTAAGGGGCGTGTCATTACCGTCGTTGAAGACCGAACCGGTTTTACCGAAGATAAGGGTAAGGGTTTCAGATCCGATGGACACAGCAGCTTCGTCAACCGCAACACCGTCTACGGTGCCACCGGTTGTTATAACCATGGCATCCTCAAACTTGATCCAGGCTTTGGCAGCGCCAAAGTCACTGTCAGCGGTTGCTACAAACTGCAGCCACCAGCCAACCGAAGATTCCGAACCAGGCGTGACGGAAGGACCATCAATGCTGATCGCTTCACCAATCATCGAATTTAGAACCCACGGCGAAGGCGCACCGCTATAGTCGCCAACGATGAATTCAAAATCAACACCACCGGAAATAGCCAGGCAGTTGTCGTCTGATTCCAGCGTCAGGCCCGAAATGCCAAGGGCATCGCAGGTTCCAAGGCCGAAATCCACCAAGCGTTCCGCCGAAAATGCCGGGGTCGAAACCAGCAGCATTGCAGCAGAACCGAGGAGAAGGCTCTTAATTTTCATTTCACTGACCTCCAAAATCAGTTGTCTTTTAATACGTGTGCCGGACAATCCGGCGTTTGTCGAAACGCGACCACTTGTAATGTTCTTGGTCTTCGTTTTTTCGTGTGTTGACGCCGCGTTTGCGAACGACAAACGAAACCATGCATGGATTCGCAAGACCAACGATACTGATGGTGTTCTCCCGTGCAACTGCTTTCAGCCCTGTTTGCCCGTTTACCCCACAATTGCAGCGTCCCTGTTGCACATAAACCACAGTCTGGTTGGTCCAGCGTGAACAATCGGTTTACAACACGTAAAGATTCAGCCGCCGAATCGAAATCCGGCGCTGTCAGAAGGCCGTTACCGAGCCACAAAAGGAGCCGATCATAATGACGCAGAACAAAGTAGCGCTGGTGACCGGGGCAACCTCGGGCATCGGCCGGGCAGCAGCGATCGAGCTGTTAAAATCCGGTTATCGGGTTGCCGCCTGCGGCCGCCGGACTGAGAAAATGGCTGATCTGGCCGAAGCCGGAGCCACCGGGGCCGAAAATGTGTTTATCGCCCGGTGCGACGTTCGCGACCCGAAATCGGTGGCCGATCTTTTTGCCGGTATCAATGAGCGTTTTGGCCGGCTGGATGTGGTTTTCAACAATGCGGGGCGTTCGGCGCCGGCCAGCGCCGCCGGTGATATTGACATCGACGTGTGGCGCGACACCATCGATACCAATATAAATGGCGCCTTTTACATTGCCCGCAGCGCCTTTCGCGCCATGCGCGATCAGACACCCCAGGGTGGCCGCATTATAAACAACGGCTCCATATCCGCCTATGTGCCCCGGTTGCACAGCGCCGCCTATACAACCTCGAAACATGCCATGACCGGGCTGACCAAATCCCTCTCCCTCGACGGGCGGCCCTTCTCCATCGCCTGCGGCCAGATCGACATCGGCAATGCCTTAACCGACATGTCCGAGGGCTCCACGGCGGGGGCACTTCAGGCCGACGGTCAGATCAGCCAGGAACCGGCATTTGATGTGCAACGGGTCGCCGAAGCGGTGGTGTTCATGGCCGGACTGCCCCTTGAGGCCAATGTCCAGTTCATGACCATCATGGCCACCAACATGCCCTATATCGGGCGCGGATAGCCGCCAATTCGGCCCGATGGAGCACGGGCACTGATACCCGGTGCGCAAATCCGGCGCTCATACTTTAACAATGGCCTTGATCACCTCGGCCCGCGCGCCCGCCCACATGTCCAGGCGCAAAGGCACCTCATCCAATGAACACCTGTGGGTTGCCAGCGCCGCGGTTGGCACCAAACCCGCTTTGATCGCGGCGATTACATGGTCAAAATCCGCCGCTGTGGCGTTGCGCGACCCACGAATGGTCAACTCGCGCTTGTGCACCTCGGCGTCGGGGAAAACCAGATCGCCGGCAATGACCCCCACCAGCGTATAGGCTCCGCCATGGCAGGTGTGGAACATGGACTGGTTCATGGCCTCTATATTGCCAGTTGCATCAAAAACTGCGTCAAAAACCGCATCAAATCCAGTTGGGGCAAACCCCGACGGTTCCTCGTTTTCTGTCGCACCTTGCTCAATGGTTCTGGAAAACCCCATGCTTGCCGAAAAACCCATGCTTGCCGAAAACCCCATGGCGCGGGCCGCTTCGAGCTTTTGGCCCACCCGATCGAGCAGGGTCACGGTCGCCCCTGCAATACGCGCGAATATGGCTGTCGCCAGACCGATCGGACCGGCCCCCACCACCAGAACATTCGCCTTCGGTTTTATGCCGGTGCGGCGCACCGCATGGGCGCCAATGGCTAAATACTCAACCATTGCCGCCTCGAACAGTTCCATGCCGCTGGCGGAAATGAGATTTTTTGCCGGCACCGCGATCCGGGTGCACATGCCACCATCCGTATGAATTCCGAGCACCTCAAGGGTCTCGCAGCAATTGGATTTGCCGGCGCGGCACGCCTGACAGGTATCACAGGCAAGATAGGGATTAACAACAACCGGATCCCCCGGCTCAAACCCCGAATCACGGTCCGCGGCATTAACGGTGCCTGACAATTCATGGCCCAGAACCAGCGGGTAGGATATGAATGGGTGCGTGCCTTGATATATATGATAGTCCGTGCCGCAAATACCCACAAACCGAACATCCACCAACACATGCCCGGGTGCCATCTCCGGCACCGGACGCTCGACCATTTCAACCAGACCGGGCCGTGTGCACCGGATTGCCTTCATTTCCAATCTCCAACAACGCAATAACGCCTGGCACCAAGGCCCGCCAGCACACCGATCGACGGGGACAGGTGCCGCAAAAAAACCAACGGGTATAGGAACAAGTTGAATTAACCGTCATCGTCGCCAAATGTGCTGTGCAGTGTGCTGCCCGGTGGCGCAAATTGTCAACGCGGGCTAAAAGTCCTGCGTTGCCAAAAGGATGCCTATGAACGAACAGACCAGGATGTCGGTCTATAGCACGCTGGTTCGCGCAGCATCGGCCATGGTGGCCGGTGCCGCCTGGCTGGTGCCGCCCCTGCGTGGGCGACTGGACGGCGGACTTTATGCCCGGGTCGGTGCCCAGGTGCCGGTCCTGGATCCCGCCCCCGCTGGCCGGGTCTGGATCCATGCGGTCAGCGCCGGCGAAGTCAAAGCGGCCAAAGTTCTCATCTCCGCTATCCTGCGCCTGGCACCGGGCACGAAAATCGTTGTTTCAAGCGCAACCGATTCGGGCTTTGAGGCCAGTTCCCGCCTGGCTGAGATTGAAACCCGGTTCCGCCTGCCCATAGATACGGTGGCCGCAATTGAACAACTCAACGAACATATCAAGCCCGACGCGCTGGTGGTGATGGAGGCGGAGCTCTGGCCGGCCCTGTTTGCCATCACCGCGACCCACAACGTGCCCATTTTCATCGTCAATGGCCGCATGAGCGAAAAGACCGCCCGCAAACATCGGCGCTGGCCGTTTGTGGTCAACCGGAGTTTGCGTCTGGCGACCCGGATCTATACCGAAGATGAGCAGTCTTTGGACCGGCTGGTGTCGGTGGGCGCGAACACCAACCGGATCGAAGTCGGCGGCAACATCAAACTTGCGTTGCCCGGAAAGGGGGCGCCGACCTTGCGCAAACGTCCCCCCGGCGGAGCGCTGATCGTAACATTCGGCAATGTCCATCCCGCTGAACTGCGCCTGGTGGCCGATGTCATCGACAGGGTTGCCCGGACCGACAGGTCCAAGCGGTTTTTTGTCGTGCCGCGCCACCCGGAAAAATTCAACGCCGCAATCGTCCACAAGGCTTTGGGGCCGGGCGTTGATTTTGTCACGGACATACCCAGTATCGAACCCCTGGTGCCGGTCACCTGGGTCAATGCCATGGGCACCCTGGCCGATCTGTACCGGCGATCAGACATTGGCATTGTGTGCGGCACGTTTGCCGACATTGGCGGCCACGATCTGACCGAGCCCTATCATTGCGGCGCCGTAAGCATTTACGGCCCCGACATTCGCAAACAGGGCCCCCTGCACGACGCATTGAAAAGCTGCGATTGCGCACTAAAAGTCGAAGATGCCTATGAATTGGCCCAGACCATTGAAAGGCTGGCCGCCCGCCCCGCCGACCGGGCCGCCTATGTGGACCGGTTTGCCTGGCGCGCCTCGGCGGCAGTGACCAGCGTTGACCGGATCGCAAATTCAATCCTGTCCCGGGTCCATTTTTATCGCCCCGGCGGCAGATAATCCCCTGCCCCATTTCCCCGGACCTGACCGGCGCAGACACCTATCTGGTAATGGCGCGTACCATGAGCGAAAACGCCACCATGCCCGGATCATCGACGCCGATTGTTTTCTTCCCGAAAATCCGTGCCCTGCCGATGCGCGACTGGCGCTCGCGAAATTCGCTTAATACCTCATCGCAGGCGCGTTCTGCCGCGGCGCCGATTTCAGCCGGGCTGGAAATCCCGGCAATGGCTGGGGCGGTGGCCGACAACACGTCAAGCACGGTCTTGTCGCCGGGCGTGGCCTTGCCCCGGCTGGCCACGGCATCGGCAGCGGTTTGCAGCAGGTCGGCAATCTCGGACCACTTGATCTCGGTGCGCCCTTTTGCATTTTTGCCGTTGGCCATGAGCGCCGAGGCAAACAAAGTACCAAAACTTGAGCTTGAAACCTTCATTACAGCCAGCGCCGCCTGCCTGCCCAAGGGCCGCCCCCACATCATCGGGCAATTCCGGGGCGATCTCATTGAGCCGGCGAAAAGCCTTGACCAGGGTAATGCCCAGATCACCATCGCCGATCTGGCCGTCAATGTCGTTCAGGTGCCATTGCGCGGCTTCCATTTCGGCGCCGATGCACGCAATTGCGCGCTCAAGATCGCTGGTTCCCCATCCCATCAGACTATACTTTCCAGAATGCGCAATCGGCCGGCGCGGCATAAAGTTCGGCCAGTTCATCGTCAAATTCAAGCACCGTCAGTGAAGCGCCGGTCATCTCCATGGATGTGGCGTAGCGCCCCACCAGCGGGTTAAAGATCGTAATGCCCAATGCGTCCAGCCGGTCGGCGATGCGTCGGTAAAGGATAAGAAGTTCCTCAACCGGTGTGGCCCCTAGCGAATTGACCAGCACCCCCACCCTTGCCCCCCGTTCCAAAGACATGTCGTCCAGAACCGTATCAAGCAGCTCATCGGCAATGGCGTCGGCGGGCTTAAGCCCGGTGCGCGAAACCCCGGGTTCCCCGTGCAGGCCCATGCCGATTTCCATCTCTTCATCGCCGAGCGAAAAGGTCGGTTTGCCAGCCTGCGGAACCGTACAGGGCCCAAGGGCCACGCCCAGGGAACGGCAATTGTCGGCCACCCGCTGGGCGATTTCGGTCACCCCGGCCAGGTCATGCCCATCATCC